>JBIIIL010000248.1:0-3723 GCA_044234825.1 Phycisphaerales bacterium | reverse complement strand
GGGACGACTGCTGGCCGCAGCGATGCACAGCGCGAGTCCGCCAGCGCGGGAGCTGCCGCAGGCAGCGCCGACCGTGCGTCCAGCCGCACCGGCACGGCAGACACGCCCGCCGACTGCGCCTGAGACCAGGTCGAAGCCGCCCCTGACGCCACCGCCGTCGCAGGAAGATGCCGCTGCGGTCCGCCGCGCCCCGTTGACACCGCGCCGCGATGCCCCGCAGATCGACCTCAATGTGGCGCGTGCGCTGTACGTCCGCCGCACATCGCTTGGCCGCGCGATGCTGGGCATGGCCATGAGCGTCGGCCGCGGCACGCAGGAGCCGGTCGAACCGGGGCCGCAGCCTGCAGGCTCGCTCGATGGCCCGCCCGGGGCGGCCGGTGACGCGGCGCATGACGTCGACTCTGCTGCGGCCGCGCGACTGCGCAGCCGCTCGCGCGCGCGGGTCGTCGCGGCGACGGTGGCGGTGCTGTCCGCGATCGGGCTCGTCATCGAGATCGCGTACGTGCCTGTGCACCTGCAGCGCCTGCGCGCGACGACGCAGCCGCAGGACGATCGCAGCGCTCCCGGCAGCCAGTCGCCGGGGCCCGCACCGGCCCCTGCGACGCGCGCACTGCCGGCACCCGCCGCGCAGCCCAACGTTGCTGGAGATGTCGATGCGGCACGCAGTGCGACAGAGACCGCGGCTGGAGCAAGCGGCGCAGTGCCTGCACCCGCCGGCAACGCGCAGGCGGCGCGGCCGCCCATGCCGATTCCCGCACCCGCGCTCCCCGCGGACGCGGCACCTGAACAGCAGCGCCCCGCGCCCGCGGAAGCCGACCCGATCGACCCAACGCTGCGCAAGCGACTCGACCGCCTCCGCGAGCAGTGGGTGGCGCGCATGGCATCCTCGGTCGAGGCCCAGCGCGCGGCGAAGGCGATCGATCCGGAATCGATGCGCTGGCTTGCCCAAGCCAAGCTGCTGGAGCGGCTGATTGCGCTCGATGACATCGCACAGCTCCTGATCGAGGCGCGCGCGGACGATGCCGAGCCGCTCATCGACGTGATGCCCGTCCTGTGCGCGGTCGGGGAGGTCCCGCGTGAGGCGCCTGCGGAGACCTCCGCGCGCGAGGATGGCCGCCTGGTGTCGGACCTGTCCCGGGCCGGCGGCGGAGGCGAGTCGCGGCTTGCCGTGCTCCGCGCATACCGGTCGCTGCCGATCGCGCCAGGACGCGCCGATGCGCGCGCCCTCGTGTCCGAGGCGCTCGGCGGGCCGTCGCGCAACTCCAGGGCCCTCGCGCTTGCGATCCTGCTCGAGCGTGGAGGCTCGTCCGTGGCGGTGCTCGAGGCCGTGCACGCGCGAGTCGCCGAGCTGGCCGCGACGCCAGCCGCACGGGCAGTGGTCGAGCAGCTGGCGGGCGAGGTCCCAGGAGGCGCGCCGATTGACGCGCAGGCGCTCCGTGCGCGGCTGGCGCGCAAGATCCTCGCAGGCCGTGGCGCCACCATGCACCTCATCGATGCGACGGCCGATGCCACGGCGGCGATGCTCGACCGGATGGCCCGGCGCGCCGATCCGCAGGTCGCGCCCGCCGACATGGAGTCGAGCCTGGCCACGCTCGCGCGCGCCGCGTCACGCGACTCGGCGCCCGCGCGCCTCGATGGCGCGAGCGGTCCGCTGCAGCGCATGGTGGCCTCGCTGACCGCGCTCGAGAGGGCGCGCATCGTGCGCAACTACCGCAGGCTGCCCAACGAGCGCACCCGCATCGACTCTGCGGCGGCCGAGACGTCCGCGCGCACGCTCGCCGCAGGTTCGTCGCTGGAGCAGGCGATCGAGGTCGCCATCGGGCTCCTGTCGCAGGACGCCATCGCGCTCGGGGCAACGCCCGCGCCGAGGCTCCCATCCGCGGAGGTGCCGCCTGCCGCCGCCTCAGCTGCCCTCGCGAGCCCAATGCGGCTTCCTGCACCCTCGGCCGAGTCGCTCGCGAAGTGGCCGCAGGCTGCGCGCGCGCTCACGGACGATGGGAGCGGGCTCGACGGCGATGCGCTCATCCGCATCGCCGAGGATGTGCAGGATTCGTCAGCCGACGAGGGGGCCAGGTCCATCGCCGCGCGCCTCTACGCGCGCGCCGCGCTGGCCGGCACCGAGGCCACCGCGGCCAGTGCGGCACGCGGGCTCGCGAGCCTTGTCGCTCCAGGCAGCGCACTCCAGGCGTCGGAGCGGCACCGCTGGGAGTCGATCGCCGCGCAGTACGCGCTGGCCGACGCGGCCATGCGCGGTCCCGGCCAGCCCTCACGCCGCGCTGCGGCCGCCATCGGCGTGGAGTCGGATGCGTCCTCGCGGATCGCGCTGGCCGATGCCTTGGCGCTCTGCGTGTCTGGCTACGGCCGCCAGGCGGGCGACCGGCTGCAGTCGCCCACGGTGCGCGCGCTGGCGCAGCGGATCTCGGATGCGCTGCCTGGCGGGTTTGCCGGGCTTGAGGCGCTGTGCGAGGGACGCACGCCGAGCTCCCCGCAGCTCGAGCCGCCGGTCGCCGATCAGCTGCTCGCAGTGGAGGCTGCGCTGCGCGAACCGCGCTCCACGCGCTGGTCCGACGACCTCGCCATGCGCCGGGGCCTGCCGCTGGTGTCGATCGACACCGCCAGCAGGGCGGCGCGGATCGGCCTGTTCACGCCAGCGCCCGCTCCAGGTCCGCAATGAGGTCGTCGGGATGCTCGATCCCGACAGAGAGCCTCACGAGCGAGTCATCGATGCCCAGCTGGGCGCGCTGCTCGGGCGGCACGCTCGCATGGGTCATGATCGCAGGATGCTCGATCAGGCTCTCGACGCCACCGAGGCTCTCCGCGAGCGCGAACAGGTGCACGCGCTCGAGGAAGTGCCGCGACTCCGCGATGCCGCCGGCGAGCCACAGCGTGATCATGCCGCCGTAGCCCGGCCCTGAAGGCAGCCGCATCTGCCGCGCGGCGAGCGCGTGCTGCGGGTGCGACGGGAGTCCCGGGTAGGTCACGCGGGTCACCTTCGGGTGCCGCGCAAGCCACTGCGCGATGCGCATGGCCGAGTCGCAGTGGCGCTCCATGCGCACCGCGAGGGTCTTGAGGCCGCGCAGCGCCAGGTACGCCTCGAAGGGGCTCATCACCGACCCGATCGCGTTCTGCATGAAGCGCAGCCTCTCCGCGATGTCCGCGCGCCGCGTGACGAGCGCGCCACCGACGGTGTCGCTGTGCCCGCCCACGTACTTCGTCGTCGAGTGCATCACGATGTCGATGCCGTGCTCGAGCGGGCGCTGCAGCAGCGGCGACGCGAAGGTGTTGTCGACCACCGAGATCGCGCCGCATGACTGCGCCACCTTCGCGAGATGCGCGATGTCGACGAGCTTGAGCGTGGGGTTGGAGGGCGTCTCCGCCCAGATCATCTTCGGGGCCTTGGCGCGCACGGCAGCCTCGACCGCCGCCGCGCTCGACATGTCCACGAATCGGATGTCGAGGCCCTGCGACCTGCGGCGCACGCGCTGGAGAAGCCGGTTCGTGCCGCCGTAGACGTCGTCCATGCACAGGATCGAGTCGCCGCAGTCCAGCAGCTCGAGGCAGGTGCCGATCGCCGCCAGGCCGCTCGCGAACGCGAATCCGCCGCACGTGCGGTCAGCGTCCTCGGAGAGCCCGCTCGACTCGAGGTTCGCGATGCAGCGCTCGAAGGCGAAGCGGGTCACGTTGTGGCTGCGCGAGTACTCGAATCCCCTGTGGACGCCGGGC
>JBIIIL010000041.1:0-13861 GCA_044234825.1 Phycisphaerales bacterium | reverse complement strand
GCCTCGTGGCCGCGCTCCGCCCCGCCCTCGCGCCGCGCACGCTCCTCGAGCGAATCGAGCTGCAGGAGCAGGCACTCCCGCATGTCACGCGCAGCGATCCCGGGCGGCTCGAAGTGCCGCTGCATCGCATCGATCACCCTGTTGACGGTGGCCTCGTCCGCGGTGACGCCCTGTGCCGCGAGCTCGCGGGAGAGCCCGGCCGCATCCATGGTCCACAGCCCGTTCTCGCCGATGAACGGGATGAGCTGGCGGCCGACCTGCTGGAGCGCCTCCGGCTGCTCCGCCAGCGACCACTGCTCGGCGAGGCTCTCCTCGAGGCTCGCGCCCCGCCCCGGCGCGTTCGCGAACAGGTCAGCGCGCGCCTCGCTCGCCGACTCCGCGCGGTGCGAGTCGCGGAGGCTGTCGCCGTGCCATTCCTCGCCGATGCCCTCCTCGATGCGCCTCAGCCGCTCGAAGTCCTCGCCGCCCTCGCCGACCACCAGCGTGCGCTCGACCTCGAGGTCCTCCTCCTGCTCGGCGGCGCGCTCCTCGGCGGCGCCCCGGCGATCGTCCTCGTCAGGGGACTCCTCCGCGATCTCGAGCGCCACGTTGGACTGCAGCTCCTGCGCCACACGCTCCTCGAGCGATGTCTGCGGCAGCTGGAGTATCTCCATCGCCTGGATGACGCGCGGCGCCACCCGAAGGTGCTGCCCGAGCGCCGGCTTGGCCTGCTGTCGCAGCTCGAACTTCATCCTGCGGGCAGGCTACTGGGACGTCCCCTCACACCCGCTGACGAAGTGCGATGGCGTCGGCAAGTGCCGCCCTGTTGGCGAACTCGATCTGGGATCCGGATGGCAGGCCCCGCGCAAGCCTCGTGACGGCGATGCCCGCATCGGCGAGGCGCTGCGCGACCAGCAGCGCCGTCGAATCGCCCTCCATGTCAGGGTTCAGGCCCATGATGACCTCGCGCACCTGCACCTGACGCGCGTTCCGGGCCGGATCGCGCACGCGCGCGACGAGGTCATCGAGCGTGAGCGCCTCCGGACCGACTCCGTCAAGCGGATCGAGGCGTCCCATCAGCACGTGGTATGTGCCTCGGTGCATCCCGGTCTGCTCGAGGCTGATGAGGTCCTTCGGCTGCTCGACCACCAGCACCGTCGAGGCGTCGCGCGCCGGATCGAGGCAGATGCGGCATGGATCGGAGTCGGTCAGGTTCCAGCACACGCTGCAGTGGCGCACGTCGCGCTTGACCGCGCGGATCGCGTCAGCGAGCGCAAGCGCTTCCGCCGAATCGGCCTTCAGCACCCAGAACGCGAGCCGCTCCGCAGTGCGGCGACCGATGCCCGGGAGTCCCGCGAGCGCATCGACCAGGGCGCTCACGCTCAGGGGGTAGGGACCGCCGTCCGCAGGTCGACGGGGCATCAGCGGTCCGCCTCCGCTGCAGGTGGCGCCTCGATCAGCGCACCCGGCACGCCATCATCGGGCACGGCGTCATCCGCCACACGGTCCGGCTGCGGAACGGCCCGGGCACGCACACGGATCGACGTCGCGTCGAAGATCTCCATCGCCTGACGCACGAGCGGATGCGCGCGCACCGCGTCCGCCGTGGCCGACGGGACCGCCGCTGCTCGCGGAGCGCGCGGTGGCGCGGCAGGCGGCTCCCGAGGGGGCGCCTCTCGGGATGTCGGCTCCGGCGCGGCTGCGGACACGCGCTGCGGGGACGCGACTGGCGCGCTCTGAGGTTCCGGCGTGCGTTGCCGCAATGCGGCGGAGTGCACAGCCGGCGCCGCAGCAGCGGCTGGCACGCTCCCCTGAACCGCGGCGCCCGCTGCCGATGCGGGCTCCGCACGCGATGCACTCAGGCTTTTGGGTCGGGGGCCCTCGGGAGCGCGCCACGCGTGCCGCTCAGCAGTCCCGCTGCGCTCGCGAAGTGCTCCGCCAGCGCGAGCCGCACGAGCGCCGCATCGAAGAGCGCACGGGGGATGCTCGAGTTGCGGATGTTGCGGCTCGTCGCGTCGCACAGCGTGATCAGGTGAACGAGCCCCGGCACGTCGAAGCTGCCGACCGCCGCTCGAAGCCGGATGCGCGTCTCCGGCGCGACATCCACGAGTTCGGTCTCTCCGCCGCACACGAGGAGCATCATCGAGTCGCGCAGCCGCGCTGCGAGGGTCTCGAGCGCATGGTCCGGCGACATGCCGCGGTCCAGAAGCGCCGCCCCTGCCGCAAGCGCTTCCTGCGGATGCCCGCTCGCGATCGCGCTCACGAGCGCATCGAGCAGGTCATCATCGGGAAGCCCGAGCACCTCGCGCGCCAGCTCCGCCGAGACGTGGCCCTGCGCGGCGGACACCAGGCGGTCCATCAGGCTGAGCCCGTCGCGCATCGACCCGTTGGCGAGCCGCGCCACCTGCGCGACCACCGCGTCGTCTGCCGTGATGCCCTCCTTCGCCAGCACATCCGACAGGTGCGCCGCGATCCGCGAGGACGGGATGCTGTGGAAGTCGAACCGCTGGCAGCGGCTCTGGATCGTGGCGGGCACCTTGTGCGGCTCGGTGGTGCACAGGATGAACTTCACGTTCGCCGGCGGCTCCTCCATGGTCTTCAGCAGCGCGTTGAAGGCCGGCTGCGTGAGCATGTGGACCTCGTCGATGATGTAGATCTTGTACGGGCTGCGCGTCGGCGCGATGCCGGCGCCTGCGATGAGGTCGCGCGCGTCGTCGACGCCGCGGTTGCTGGCGCCGTCGATCTCGATCACGTCGATGTCCTCGCCGCGCAGGATGGCGCTGGCGACCGCCTCCTGCTCCGACAGGGCCTCTGTCGCGTTGAGCGCCCGCGCGAAGATGCGCGCCATGCTCGTCTTGCCCACCCCGCGCGTCCCGCAGAAGAGGTAGGCGTGCGCCGTGCGGCCCGTCGCGATGGCGTTGCGGAGCGTGCGCGCGATCGCCTCCTGGCCAACCAGCTCGTCGAAGGACCGCGATCGGTATCTCCGCGCGAGCACCTGATAGGCCGAACCTGCGCTCGCTGGGGGCGAAGGCTGGTCCGCACCTGCGGCCGGACGCTTGCGCGAGCCTGACGTGGACGATGTCGTGGCCAAGTGGATCTCCAGTCGCGGTGGTGTGCGGTGTCGCGGAGGACGGCCAGGCGACCTTCGGCACGGACCTCGACGCTTATGGCTGCTGCGGTCAGGCCCTGACCAATTTCACGGGAGACCCGCCCGCCGGGCCCGGCCGTCCTCGGCGACACCGACCCGGGAGTCTACTCCGCGCCGCCCCGTACCATCGCACCATGGATGCGAGGGACCAGACAGACCCGAGCCCGCAGGCGCCCGCGGTCGCGCCCCGGCAGGGCCCCAAGCCCCTCGCCGAGGCCGAAGAGCGGCGATCGGGGTTCCTGCTCGTCGCAGTGCGCCTGATCTTCATCGTGACCCTCGTGTCGGTGGTGATGGCCACCGTGGCCAGCGCCCGCAGCACTGCCGAGTTCGGGCCCAGCACGGTGGCGGGGTTCATCATCGCCGCCGCTGGCGTGGCGCTGGTGGTGCTGCTCCTGGACGCGCTGACGCCGAACAAGCGGCTCACCTCCATCGTGGGCATCTACCTGGGCATCTGCCTGGGCCTGGTGGTCGCGCTGGCCATCGGATCCATCATCGACATCGTGGCGCGCGCCTGGGAGGTCAACTCCGACACGGCGCTGCTGTACGTGGGGCTGATCAAGATCGTCGTGGGGCTCATCCTGTGCTACTTCTCCGTGAGCTTCGTGCTCACGACGAAGGATGACTTCAGGCTTGTGATCCCCTACGTGGAGTTCGCGAAGCAGCCCCGTGGCGTGCGCCCGATCCTGCTCGACACCTCCACGCTGATCGACGGGCGCATCGAGTCGATCGCCTCGAGCCGGCTGCTTGACGCGTCGCTGGTTGTGCCTCGATTCGTGCTCGACGAGCTGCAGCAGCTCGCCGACAGCGCAGACCGGCAGAAGCGCGCGCGCGGCCGGCGCGGCCTCGATGTCGTGGCTCGCCTCCAGTCCGAGCCCTACGCCGACGTGCGGATCGAGGACCCTGCGCTCGAGCGCAAGCCTGTCGACCGGATGCTGGTCGACTACGCGCGCAGCGAGCGGCTGCGCATCGCCACCACCGACAGTGCCCTGCAGCGGGTCGCCGAGATCTCCGGGGTGCCCACCATCAACCTCCATGACTTCGCGTCGGCGCTCAGGCCCACGATCGGGCCCGGCGACCCGGTGGACGTCGAGGTGTCGCGCGCAGGCGAGCATCCCGGACAGGGCGTGGGCTACATGCCCGACGGCACGATGGTGGTCGTCGAGGGCGCAGCCGACATGATCGGCGCGACCGTGCGCGGCATCGTGGTCAACAGCGTCCAGACCGCAGCGGGGCGCATCCTGTTCGCCAAGTCCGAGCCTGCAAGGCCAGGCAGCGCCGATTCGATGGCCGAGGCGGCCACCTCGCAGCCGCGCACCGCGGAGCGGCCAGCGCGCGATCGGCCCGGCCCGGCAGCCCGCAATCCGCGGAGGGCGTGATGACTGCAGGTGACGTCACGAACCCTCCTGGCGAGCCTGGACCCGCCGGACTTGGCGCCCGCGACACCTCGGCGGCGCACGTGGTGCTCGTCGCATCCGACGATCCGCGGTCCTGCGCAGAGCTCGCGGCCGCGTTCGAGGGCACGCCTGAGTTCGCAGTCGACACCAGCCGCGCGGGCGACGCCATCGACGAGGCGATCCGCACGTGCCCCACGGTCATCCTGCTCGACATCCGCACTGACCTCGGCGACTCGATGCGGGCGCTCGAGGTGCTCAAGCGAAGCCCGGAGACGGAGGCCGTGCCGGTGATCGCGCTCGAGCGCGCCTGCACCGCCGCCTCGCGCGAGCGCGCATTCGCCGCAGGCGCTGCGGACTGCGTGCCGCTGCCGGCCGATCCGCAGGAGCTGCGCGCACGGGCGCGCATCCACTCCTCGGCGTACCTGTCCCTCGTGAGGCGGAACACCGCGGTCGCCGCGCTGCAGCGCGTGCAGTCGGAGCTGCGCCACGCGCAGCGCGAGCTCGCGGAGCTCCGCCGGCGGGAGAGCGTGCCCGAGGGTCACGGCGGGGCCTCCTGGCGCACCCGCATGTCGGGCCTCCTGCAGGTTGGCATCGAGCTCAACCAGATCCACGACTTCCACACGCTCATGGAGCGGATCCTGTCGGAGGCGCGGCACCTGCTCGGCACCGATGCGGGCACCATCTTCATGCGCGAGGGCGACTACCTCCGCTTCGCCTACTTCCAGAACGACTCGCTCGCGCGGAGGTCGACCTCCGGCGAGACGCCCCGCGTCTCGAGCTTCAGGGTCCCGATCAACGACCGGAGCATCGCGGGGTGGGTCGCGCTGAGCGGGCAGTCGCTGCGGATCGACGACTGCTACTCGATCGACGGCTCGGTCCCCTTCCGCTTCGACCCGAGCTTCGACCAGCTGCTCGGCTACCGCACGCGCTCGATGCTGGCGGTCGCGCTGAAGAACCGGTCCGGCCGGGTGCTCGGCGTGGTGGAGCTCATCAATCCTGTGGGCACCGAGGATGTGCCGCGCGAGGGCTTCGGCGCGCACGACACGTCGCTGCTGGAGCACTTCGCCAGCATCGCCACGGTCGCCATCGAGCGCGCCCACCTCACGGAGAGCGTCATCCTCAGGATGATCAGGATGGCCGAGGTGCGCGACCCCTCCGAGACCGGCCCTCACGTCGAGCGCGTGGCGGGATACGCAACCGTGATCTTCGAGGAGTGGGCCCGCCGACGCGGGCTTGATGGCGCGAGCTTCGAGCGCCAGCGCGACCGGCTCCGCATCGCCGCCAAGCTCCATGATGTCGGCAAGATCGGCGTCCCTGACGCGATCCTCCGCAAGCCCGGCCGCCTCACTCCCGAGGAGTTCGAGCAGGTGAAGCGGCACTCGGAGATCGGGGCGGAGCTGTTCGAGGACCAGCCCACGGACTTCGACGAGGCCGCGCGCGAGGTCGCGCTGCACCACCACGAGCGGTGGGACGGACAGGGGTACCCCGGCGTGATCGAGGGGCTCGTGCGCCGCGGGCGGCGGGGCGAGGAGATCCCGCTCTTCGCGCGGATCGTGGGGCTTGCCGACGTGTTCGACGCGCTCAGCTCGCGCCGCGCCTACAAGGGCGCGTGGGAGGAGCCTCACGTGCTTGAGGCGATCCGCGCCGAGGCGAACCGTGCCTTCGATCCCGAGCTCGTCGACATCCTGTTCCGAAGGCTCCCGGAGATCCGATCCATTCGGGATGCCCACCGCGACCATGACGCCTCGGAGTCCTCAGATGCGGGTGCCTAGCCGCGCCGCCGCTCGCTCTCTGCTGCAGGCGCTGCTGCCCTCGGCGCTGATTGCCGCGACCGGCGCGTGCATGGCGGCATGCTCCGCCCCTCCGCCGACGACCGCAGGCGCCACGCTCCACCGCTTCCGCGAGATGATCATGGGCGTCGAGGTGCGCATTGTCATCGACGACGACAGCGCGGAGCTCGCGACGCGCTCGGCGCGCGCGGCCTTCGACGCGGTGCGCAATGTGGACGAGTCCATCTCCGACTGGACCGCATCGAGCGCCCTTGCGGCGACCCTGCGCGCCGCCGAGGCCGCACCTGCAGGGACTCCCGTCCCGGCCAATGCGATCCTCGTGGACGCGGCCCGTCGCGCGGCCGAGATGTCGCGCCTCACCGATGGCGCCTTCGACTGCACCGCCGCCCCGCTCGTCGCGGTGTGGCGCGAGGCGAGGCGCGCGGGCGCGCCACCGGCGGATGATGCGATCGCCCAGGCGATGAAGCGCGTCGGATCCCGGCACCTGCACGCGGACCCGTCGCAGGGCACGCTGCGGTTCGACATCCGGGAGATGTCCCTCGACTTCGGCGGCATCGGCAAGGGCATCGCCTCGGCCGCTGCGGTCGCGGCTGCGCGCCGCGACGGCTGTGACCGTGTGCTCGTGGCCGTCAGCGGCGATGTGGCCGCAGGAGCGGCGCCGCGGGGCCGTGAGGGGTGGCAGGTGGCGATCGAGTCGGGTCTCGGCTCGCTCGAGCCTTGTGTCGTGTGGCTGCGCGAGTCGGCGCTGTCGACCAGCGGCGACGCGGAGCAGGTGCTCGTGCACGGCGGGACACGCCATTCGCACATCGTGGACCCTCGCACCGGCAAGGCCGTCACGGACGCCATCGCGCCCACCGTGTGGAGCCCAGATGCAGCAGTCGCCGATGCAGCGGCCACCGCCCTTTCCGTGCTTGGTGTCCGCGCAATGGACTCGCTGTGCGCGCGCATCCGTGCCACAGGGGTGCCCATCGAGATGCGCGTGGCGTACCGCGACGCACCAGGCGGACCGGTCCAGGTCCGCTCCACGCCAGGCTTCCCGCCGTGCGTCAGCGCGGCGGCCATGGAGCCGGGCCGCGCACCGCGCGTGCCGCAGGACTCAGCCGCGACTGGAATCCGCTGAGGTGGCGGGCCACGGCGGCGTGACGCCCGGGCGCGCGATCGCCTCGATGGGCGAACTGCCGTCCGCGAGGGACTTGGGCGCGAGGTCAAGTGGCGCGGCCATGGCATCATCCCACGAGAGATCGCGGCCGCTGTAGGCACTCATCCTGCCGAGGATCGCCATCATCGTGCTCCGCGCGATCTGGCACGCCTCGTTCGCGCGCGGTGCGTTGCCGCGGATCGACTCCTGCAGCGCCACGTGCTCGAGCACGTACGGACTCGGGTCCTCCGCGGGCTGGTACTTCCACGGGTGAGCGCCCCTGATCTCGCCACCGCCTGGCCGCAGCAGCGCCATGCCCTCGGTGCCGACGATCACCTCGTCGACACGGCCGTCGGTGCCATCCTGCTGGCGGCACATGGATGCGGCGAAGCGACCCCCCGGGAAGTCGTAGTGCACGGAGAAGTGATCGTTGATGCAGCCGAACTCCGGTCCGGTGCGCGACTGCCTGCCGCCCGTGGCGCATGCGGCGGTCGGGAGCGCATCGAACGCCCACAGCACCACGTCGAGGTTGTGGACATGCTGCTCGACGATGTGGTCTCCCGAGAGCCACGTGTGGTAGAGCCAGTTGCGCACCTGGTTCTCCACGGGCGTGAGCGAAGGATCGGGATCGCGATGCCAGAGACCGCCCTGATTCCAGTAGCAGCGCGCGGCCACGGGCCGGCCGATCGCCCCAGCGCGCACCTTGGCCAGTGTCTCCAGGTAGCAGCGCTCGTGGCGTCGCTGCGTGCCCGCGACAATCGAAAGCGCCTTCCGGTCCGCCCGATCCGCGGCGGCGAGCACCGCTCGCACGCCGACGGGGTCGACAGCCACAGGCTTCTCGACGAACGCATGCCGCCCGGCCTCGACAGCCGCGGCGAGGTGCAGTGGCCGGAAGCCGGGCGGAGTGGCCAGTATCACGCAGTCGATGTCCCGGGAGAGCAGTTGCCTGTAGGCATCGAACCCGATGAAGCAGTCGGAGGGATCCACGACACCGCGCCCCTGCCCGTGCTCGGCCAGCGCAGCGCGCGCGGACTCGACGCGATCGGCAAACAGGTCGGCGAGGGCCGTGACCCGCGTATCGGGGCTTGCCGAAAGCGCATCGAGCGCAGCGCCAGTGCCGCGACCTCCGCAGCCGATCACGCCGACCCTGAGCGCACGACCTCTGGACTGTCCCGGCAGTGAAGGCGCCGAAGGGTCAACCGCAGCCGCGTGAGCCCCGAGCGCACGTGCGGCTGCGGCGATGGCGGATGCCGATGCCGCCACCCCGAGCGCCGCACGCGCACCCGACCGCAGCATCTCTCGCCGGTGCATCGGGTCTTGCGTGCTGGCCATCGCTCGCATGGCTCCCGCTATGCGCTCGGCGCACTGCCAGGCCGAGGCAGGGGCTGCACTGCGCGTCCAGCCGGGCCGATCTCCGTCGGCAGCAGCGACTCCGTCGAGTCGCGCGCCTCGTCCCATGTGATCTTGCGCCCGGTGTAGGCGGCCATGCGGCCCATGATCGCCATCAGGCAGCTGTTGGCCATCCAGTCGCCATCGTTGATCGGCCGACCGGCGCGGATCGAACGGAAGAGCTCGTCATGCTCCACCTGGTACATGTTGGGCACCTCAGCGCCCGAAGGCCATGTCCAGACCGGATTGCCGCGAGGGTCGCGGATCCACAGCGTCGGTCCCCAGCCGTTGATGAACGCGAAACCGCGCGACAGCGTGATGTGGTCCGTGTTGTCGTTGAAGCAGTTGGGCTGCTGCCGGCACATGAGGGTGTTGCGCGGCCCATCGGCGTACTCGTAGAGGATCGCGAAGTTGTCGTAGACGTCACCGCGCTCGGGGATCTCCTCGCGCGTGAAGCGGCTTCCCACCCCGTAGCAGGACACCGGCATGCGCCCGCCCATCGCCCATGCCATCTTGTCCACCGAGTGCACTGCCTGCTCGACGATGTGGTCACCCGAGAGCCACGTGAAGTGCTGCCAGTTGCGCAGCTGGAGGTCAAGGTCGCTCCACCCCGGCTTGCGCGGACGAACGCCAAGCGGCGACGTGAGGTAGGTGCATTCCACGCCGACCACGTCGCCTGCGCGGCCGGAGAGGACCTCGCCCAGGAGCGCGCGCTCCGGTGACGAGTACCTCCAGCAGAAACCCGACACGAGCGCGAGCCGCCGCTCCTTCGCGATGCGGGCGCTCTCGATCACGGACCTGTAGCCCGGACCGTCGATGCACATCGGCTTCTCGCAGAACACATGCCTTCCCGCGGCAACCGCCTTCGCCAGCTGCAGCGGCCGGAAGACGGGGGGCGAGCACAGCAGCACCACGTCAACCTCGGCGAGCAGCCTGTCCGTCACGTCCATGCCGGCGAACTGGCGTTCGGCGGGTACCTGCACGCGGTCCTTGGCGGCGTGCTGCATGAGGCCACCGAGGCACGCATCGATCCTGTCCTGGAACGCATCTCCGAGGGCCCAGATCACGACGCCTGGATCAGCATCGAGCGCCTGCGCCGCAGCTCCCGTGCCACGGCCGCCGCAGCCGATCAGTCCGACTCGAATGCGGTCGGGCGCAGTCGCCGATCCGAACACGCGCGGCACCGCCGCCAGCCCAAGCGCGCCCGCAGCGACGGCGGCACTTGCCGCGCCTGCGAACTCCCTTCGCGTGTGACCCTGCGATGCGGCGCTCATGGCGACTGGACCTTCCTCTCTCCCCGTACGGGAGCCGGCGCGGTAGCCGGTGCGGGATCGGGTGGCGTCACAGCTGCGGGAGCATCGCACACGAGGCGCATCCCCACATGCGGTGCGTCCGCGAGCCACCACACGCTCTTGGGGAACTGCGGATCGCTCCTGTTCCAGTTCGGCGTGTCGCGCTGCATGGCGGCGCATCCGACCGCATCCGCACCATCGCGGTAGGACCCGCCGAGGACCACGCCCGTGCCATCCTGCGCGACGCACCACTCCGACACGTTCCCGCACAGGTCATGAAGCCCGAGAGCGTCGGGCGTGGCCGAACCGACCTTGCGCGTCGTGCCTCCGGAGTTCGCCGCGATCCAGGCACGCGCCTCGAGCGCCGCGCCGGATGACCCGGCGGCCTCGCACAGCCGACTCCACTCGGCGACCGTGGGCAGCCGAAACGGACGTCCCGTCTTCGCGCGAAGCCACTCGCAGAAGGACTTCGCGCCCCTGAAGCTCATGGAGATCGCTGGCCATCCGGCGTGCCCGAAGCCCCGGTCCACGGAGATGTACGGCTTGGTCGGGCGGGTCACGGCATCCGCCGGCTGCGGAGGCGCTGTGCCCGCATGCGGCGTTCCGCCAGACGCGCCGGTCGCGGCCGCCGGCTCGTCAAGCCCGTACACGAAGCAGTCGTAGAGCTCCCACGGGACTTCGGTCACTCCCACCAGCAGCGCAGGCGCAGCACCGTCGGCCGATGCCGGGATGCGCACGAGCTCCACGGTCAGCGCCGTGCCGGGAATGGCCACGCGCTCTCGCTCGGCGCTCGGCGCCATGCACAGGGCAAGCGCAACGCTCAGTCCTGCCGTCATGCCGTCAGGGGCTCCACTGCGCAAGCAGCTCAGTGAGGTCAAGCGCCGAGACGATGCCGTCGCCGTTGATGTCGGCCGTGCCTGATGTGCCCCACTGGCTGAGCAGGATCGTCAGGTCGATGCCGTTGACAAGGCCATCTCCGCTGATGTCTGCCGTCAGCGGCGGATCGCAGTCCTCGACGAACACGCGCAGGTCGTCAATCGCAGCCTCCACAAGGCTCGCGCTCCCGAGATCGCGGGCGATGAACCGGACCCGCATGTTCGCCGTCGGCTGCACGAACTGCGCCACGGGGAAGATGCGCTCGACCCACCGGCCAGCGTTGTCGGCGACCAGCTCAAGCTGCACCCAGGTCTGGCCGTCGTTGTTGGAGATCTGCACCGGCATCGAGTCGCTGCTGGGATTTCCGCCTTGGTTGTTCGAGTACCAGCGCCAGTACGAGATCAACGGATTCGCCAGGCCGGCCATGTTGATGCGCGGCGAGAGCAGCGTTGCGTTCCCGCCATCCACATCCGCCGTACCGGCCGCGGCTCCCGGCGTGGCGTTTCCTGTGACCCAGCACAGCGCACCCGGCTCCGAATGGTCATCCTCGGGCTGGGCGATGGTGCCCACCGGATCCGCGCGCACCCAGAGTCCGCTTGACGCCGAGTCTCCCGGCTGACCGCCCGTCCAGCCGCTCTCCACCTCAAGGCTGTCGGTCAGGACAACCACCTCGCCATAGCCCACCGCGGCCTCACGGAGCCCTGCGACCGGGTCACGCACCAGATCACCGCCGGCGAGCCGGGCCTCGATGGCGTAGTTGACGAACGATGGACAGTCCAGCGCCGGGAACTGCGCGCGAAACCGGGTCGCCGACACGGGCACGAGCGGCGCAGACTCCGTGCCCTGTCCGGTGCCCCGGTCGTAGAGCAGCGTCGGGCTTCCCGCCTCGAAGGACACCCCAGACGCGAGGGAGATGTCCACATCGAACCGTGCTCCGACAGGCGCAACGCGCGTCGGAGCGCCATTCGGGTACGAGATGGTGGCGGATGCCGGCCCGATCCTCCACACGAACAGCCCGCGGCTGAGGTCCGCCCCGATCACGGTGCCGCTGGGGAAGTACGGGTAGCTCGTCCACAGGCCCGCATAGTTCGGGGCGTCCGCCTCCGGGTGCGTGTCAAAGAAGGCGACCTGCGGCGGCGAGGTTGGATTCGCGGACACGTCGAAGATGCGAAGCCCGCTCTGGTAGTTCGCGCAGAACATCTGGCCGCCTCGGATGTAGAGGTTGTGGTCCACGCTGACCACGCCAGGATCCGCCGTCCCCGCAAGCGTCGGCGACGAGAGGTTGCTCACGTCGACGATGCGCGTCCGGCCGTAGATCTGGAAGCCCGACTCGTCCGTCTCGTCGTTGATGTACGCGTACCGCCGGTCGTCGGTCAGCCAAACCTGGTGGCAGTAGCCCGCCTGCGGGTACGTGAAGCGGGACACGTTCTGGAGCGCCGACTTGTTCGTGACATCGATGATGTCCATGCCGGTCTGCGTGAAGCCGGTGCCGAGTCCTCCGCAGGCGAAGAAGATCTCCTTGCCTGCGTAGGGTCCCTCCGTGTAGGTGAACACCGCCCCGTCGTGCACGTAGCGATCAGCCCACTGGCCGACGTAGGTGGGCGACGCGGGATTGGGCTCGAGCGCATAGATGCGGATCCCGACCCCGCTGCCGCCGCCCATGCGGTAGAGGTAGCCGGACTGCTCGTTGATGATCATCGTGTGGGTGCTCGCGACGCCGCCGGTCGTGACCTGGGGGAGCTCCGTGACGACGCCACCATCGATGTTCGCGAGGTCGAAGACCTGTATGCCTCCACCGCCCTCGCTCACCGCATAGCACCAGGTGCGGTACGTCTTCACGTTTCGCCACAGGCTGTCGGAGGCGTTCGAAGGCCTCTGCTTGAACGCGACGAGCGTCGCATTCACCGGCGACGTGATGTCGACGAAGGCCGTGCCGGTGTTGAGGCCGATGATCGCGTACTCGCGGCCTGATGGGCTGACGTAGCCCCAGCAGTCGTTGCCGCTGGTGGCGAGGGCGCCCGCCGGCGACAGCGTATTGAGCGGGAACCACGACTTGAGCTGCACGCCGTTCGAGGCGAACTGCTCGGCGATGCCTCCGTCACCCTCGCGCCAGATCGTCCCGTACACGGGAGGCTCCGAGTATCCGGCCTTCGGGTCGCCATCGTGCGCGCCCGCCTGCACGGCGATCGACGCGGCCGCCAGCGACACGAGCACGGCCACCACACGCCGCGTCGCGCGGCCGCGCCATCCTTCTCGGGGCATTCGCACCATATGGCGAACGGTAGCGTAACTCCGATCCGGGCGCGTCCAAGCGGTTTCAGTTGGACTTGGATCCAATCGCGGGGTCCGTCGGCGCCGGTGCAGGCGCAGGGGCCGACCACGGATCAGTTGTCCACGTTTTCGGCGGCGGGGCGCCGGTGGCGCTGCGCAGGAACGCGACAAGATCGGCAGCCTCGCCGGGCAGGAGGTCCAGCCGCGCCAGCACCTGCTCCTGATGGTGGTCGAGCGCTTGCGCGCCCTCCAGCGTCGAGTAGAAGCGCACGACATCCTCGAGCGAATCGAACTGGCCCTCGTGGAAGTACGGACCTCCAAGTCCCGCATGACGAAGGCTCGGGGTGCGGAGCGCGCCGAACTGGTCCGGGGATCTCACGAGCGACTGCACCAGCTGCGCCTGTGCGCCTGCCGGCGCATCCGAGTGCGGTCCCGCTGCGGTGAATCGCGAGGACTTCAGCACCTCCACTCCGCCGTACCGACCGGCATCGGAGGACACGCCGCCGCCACGCTCCGGACGGCCCGGCGCACCGAGCGCATGAAACTCGCCGTCGCTCATCATTGGACCGCCGTGGCACTGCCAG
>JBIIIL010000040.1:0-13868 GCA_044234825.1 Phycisphaerales bacterium | reverse complement strand
CGCGGGCTCGATGTCCCACTGCACGCGCGAGAAGTTGATGCGCCACGTATCGCCGGGCTTGGGGGGCATCGTCGCACGCTGCGCCGCCGGCGCGCCCGACGGGTCCGGCAGCGGCCTCAGCGCCGTCCACGGGATCGCCATCTCGCAGGTCCAAGAGCGATCCGTGTCAGTTGGGTCATTGACCGTGCCGTCAAGGCGAATCCCGACCTTGAGGCCGGGCGCGTTCCACTCATGCAGCGCCGGACCGCCGGAGCGGTACGGGCGGCGGAGCTGCAGGTCGAAGATGGTGCCGATCGCATTGACCTCGATCTCGTAGTACTCGAGGCAATCGCCGTCCGGATCGATGAAGATCTCGATGTCGTTCTCGTGGAAGACGATCTGGTCACGCGCGCTGTAGGTGGCCCAGAGGTGCGGCTCCTCCATCTGGGCGAGCGCATACAGGTAGTTCCGGTCCCAGCACATCTTCATGCGCGTCGGGTGCCGCGGCGCAGGCCGGTCGCTGCCCTCGATGTCGACGAAGTCCTCGGACCAGGGTGCCGCGGACCAGCCCGCGTCGTCAGCGCTCCCGTCGACCGAGATCGCAGCCGACACGAAGGGCGCGTCGTACGTCCGCGGCGGATGGAGCGGCGCCCGCGAGGGCATCGCCTCCGGGCGCACGAAACCTGCGGAGGCGCCATCCGGCGCCGTGCCGCAGCCGGCGAGCGCCAACGCCGAGGCGCCGGCCGCCGCGCCGGCCACCACGCCCGGCCTCGGCGCCGCACGCGTCCCGTGCCTCATGACAGCGCGGCCTTCGCGGCCGCGAGGCGCGCAACCGGCACCCGGTAGGGCGAGCAGCTGACGTAGTCGAGACCCACCTGGTGGAAGAACCGCACCGAGGAGGGATCGCCCCCGTGCTCGCCGCAGATGCCGAGCTTGATCTTGGGTCGCTCGGCGCGTCCGCGCTCGCACGCGATGCGCACCAGCTCGCCCACGCCCTCCGTGTCGAGGTTGGCGAACGGGTTCGACTGCACGATGCCGATGTCCTGGTACCTCGGGAGGAAGCTGCCGGAGTCGTCCCGGCTCATGCCCAGCGCGGTCTGGGTGAGGTCATTCGTGCCGAAGGAGAAGAACTCCGCGGTCTTCGCGATCTCGCCTGCACGCAGCGCGCCGCGCGGCACCTCGATCATGGTGCCGACCATGTACGGGAACTTCACCTTGAACGCCTGCATCACCGCCTTGGCGACCCGGTGCACGACCTCCACCTGCTGCTCGAGCTCCGCCGGGAATCCGACGAGCGGGATCATGACCTCGGGCATGACCTTGATGCCCTCAGCCGCCACCTGCGCGGCGGCCTCGAAGATGGCGCGCGCCTGCATCTCGCTGATCTCGGGATAGGCGATGCCGAGGCGGCACCCGCGGAAGCCGAGCATCGGGTTGAACTCGTGCAGCTCGCTGACCCGGCGCGAGATCTCCTCGGGCGACACGCCGATCTTCTCCGAGAGCGCGCGCTTGCTGGCGTCGTCGTGCGGCAGGAACTCGTGCAGCGGCGGGTCAAGGAGGCGGATGCACGCAGGCTTGCCCTCGAGCGCGCGGAAGATGCCCTCGAAGTCGCCGCGCTGCAGCGGCAGGATCTTGGCAAGCGCCGCGCGCCTGCCCGCCTCGTCGCGCGCGAGGATCATCTCGCGCATCGCGTCGATGCGGTTGCCCTCGAAGAACATGTGCTCGGTGCGGCACAGGCCGATGCCCTGCGCGCCGAAGGCGACGGCCACCTTCACCTGGTCCGGCGTGTCCGCGTTCGTGCGCAGCCCGAGCCTGCGGTACTTGTCGGCAAGCTTCATGATGAAGTCGTAGTACCTGAAGACCTGGCTCTGCGCTGGCTTGAGCGTCTTCGTGACCAGCACCTGCTTGAGCTCGCTGTCGGCCGTGGCGATCGAGCCCTGGATCACCTCGCCAGTCGTGCCGTTGATCGAGATCGGGTCGCCCACCCGCAGCGTGACGCCATTGCACTTCAGCGTGCCGGCGTGGTAGTCGATGGAGATCTCCGACGCCCCGGCCACGCACACCTTGCCCATCTGGCGCGCCACGAGCGCCGCATGGCTCGACACGCCGCCGCGGCACGTCAGGATGCCCTCGGCGGCAATCATGCCGCGCAGGTCCTCAGGGCTCGTCTCGACTCTGCACAGGACAACCTTGCGCCCGCGGCGCGCCAGCGACTCCGCCTCGGTCGGGCTGAAGACGACCTCGCCGCTGGCCGCGCCCGGACCGGCCGCGAGGCCCTTGGTCATCAGGCGTCCGCCCTTGATTGCCGTGCTGTAGTCCTCACGGTCGAAGATCGGCTGCAGCAGCTGGTTCATCGCCTCGGGATCCGCCGACCGGATCGCGTGCTCCGGGGTCATCAGCCTCTGCTTCACCATGTCATGCGCGATGCGCACGTAGGCGAGCGCGGTGCGCTTGCCGTTGCGGGTCTGCAGCATGTAGAGCGTCTTGCGCTCGATCGTGAACTCGAAGTCCTGCACGTCGCCAAAGCGCCTCTCGAGCGTCGCCCGCACCTTCTCGAGCTGGCGGAATGCCGGCTTCAGCACGGGGTCCTTCGCCATCTCCGCCACCGGAAGCGGAGTGCGCACGCCGGCGACCACGTCCTCGCCCTGCGCGTTGACGAGGTACTCGCCGTAGAAGACGTTCTCCCCCGTGGCGGGGTCGCGCGTGAACGCGACGCCCGTGCCCGAGTCGCTGCCCATGTTGCCGAAGACCATCGCCTGCACGTTGACGGCGGTGCCCCACGAGTGCGGGATGTGGTACTTCTGGCGGTACAGCATCGCGCGCTCGTTGTTCCAGCTCCTGAACACGGCAGCGATGGCGCCGAGCAGCTGCTGGCGCGGATCCTGCGGGAACGTCGACTTCGTGCGCTCGCGCACGAGGGCCTTGAAGCGGCTGACGAGCTCGCGCAGGTGGACCTCGGCGAGGTCGGTGTCCTCGGCAGCGCCGACCTCCCTCTTGAGCTCGTGCATCACGTCATCGAATGGCTCGTGCTCGTTCTCATGGCGCTTCTGCACGCCCATCACCACGTCGCCGTACATCTGCACGAAGCGCCGGTAGCAGTCCCACGCGAAGCGCGGGTTGCCCGTCGCCTCCGCGAGCGCCTCGACCGTCACGTCGTTGAGGCCAAGGTTGAGGATCGTGTCCATCATGCCCGGCATCGAGTCGCGTGCACCCGAGCGCACCGACACCAGCAGCGGGTCCCGGCGGTCGCCGAACCGCTTGCCGACCTCCTTCTCGAGCATGCGCACGTAGGTGTCGAGCTCGGCGAGCACCGACGCCGGCATCTTGCCGCCCGAGCTCGCGAACGCGATGCACTGCTCCGTCGTGATCGTGAAGCCCGGCGGCACGGGCAGACCGATCGACGTCATCTTGGCCAGGTTGGCGCCCTTGCCGCCGAGCAGCGACTTCATGTCTCCGGTGCCGTCGCAGCGCGTGCGACCGAAGTAGTAGATCGCCTTAGGCCCACGCTTGCCCTTGGTGCCGCCGCCCGCGCGCGCCTTGGGCTTCGCGGCGTTCTGGGCGCCCGCTGGCTTGGCGGCGGTGCGGGAGGCTCGGGGAGAGGACTTCATGGCTGCAGGCATCGGTGTTCCCTTGTGGAGTGCGGTCCGCCCCGCGGCCACGCAAGCGCGCGATGCCGCTGAACCGGGCGTCCCATGGTATCCACGCCACCTACCATCGCCTGCGTGCAGACGTCCTCGGTGCATGTATCGCGCACGGCCTGCGCGGATTCGCAGGCCAGCGCGTCCGCACGCCGGCTCCCGTGGACGTGCACGCCTGCGCAGGCGCTGGCGGCGTGGTCCGCCTCGGACCCCGTGTGCGCCCTGATCTCTTCGGGCGACGGTCCCCTGGCGCGATGGTCGGTGCTTGCGCGACCTTCACGGTGCATCGCGCTGCCCTGCGGCGCGACCGTGTCCCGCGAATCGCTCGAGCGCACGCTGCATGATGCGCTCGGTGGCTGGACCGCTGATGCGCCGCCCGCCCACGGCGACCTTCCGTTCCACTCGGGTGCGATCGGGCTCGTCTCGTACGACGCTGGGGCGATCTGGGAGCCGACGGCCGGGCCGCCGCCTCGGGCGCACGTACGCGAGCCATGGCCCCTGGCGTGGTGGGCCGCCGCAGATGGCGCGCTCGTGCACGATCGCTCGAGCGGCACGTGGTGGGAGACGGGCACGCCGGGCACGGCATCGCTCGTCGACCCGCAGCGCGCGACAGGCATCGGTCCCGAGGAGATGCGCGAGGGTCTCGCGGTCCGCTCGCCGCTCGCACCGACCCGCGCCGATCCCGAGTACGCCGCCGATGTCGCGGACACCGTGCGCGCGATCCGCGCCGGCGAGGTCTTCCAGGCGAACATCGCGCGCGAGTTCGTGGCCCGCATCGGCGGCAGCCCCCGCCGGTGGGCGGCCTCGGCGCTCTCGTCACCCGGCGCGCGGCATGGCGCGTACCTCGAGGTCGGCGCCGGACGCTCGATCCTGTCCCTGAGCCCCGAGCTCTTCCTGGATGTCGATGCGCGCACGCGGACCGTGCGCACACGGCCCATCAAGGGCACGCGCCCCCTCGGCACGGATCCGGGCGACCTCGCGAGCAGCGCGAAGGATGCCGCGGAGCTGCACATGATCGTGGACCTGATGCGCAACGACCTCGGCCGCGTGGCGCGCATCGGCAGCGTCAGCGTGCGCGAGCCGCGCACCCTCGAGGCGCACCCGACGGTGCTCCACGCCGTTGCTGAGATCGCCGCGGAGCTTCGCCCCGGCGTTGGGCCCGTCGAGCTGCTGCGTGCGACGTTCCCCCCGGGCAGCGTGACGGGAGCGCCGAAGGTGCAGTCGATGAAGGTGATCGCGCGCACCGAGCGCTTCGCGCGCGGCCCGTACTGCGGCGCGATCGGGTTCCACGACTCATGCCGGCGCACGATGCTCTCCGTGGCGATCCGCACCGCCATGCTCGAGCCGGACGGCACGCTCACCTACGCGGCAGGCTGCGGCATCGTGGCGGACTCGGACCCGGCCGCCGAGGCGCGCGAGTCCACGCTGAAGACGCGCGCGCTCGCGCAGCTGCTCGAGCGTGCCGCACGCGCCGGATGATGCCGCCGCGCTGCGGGCCGCCCTAGAGGATCTCGGCGGCCAGGCTCGCGAGCTCGCTGCGCTCGGTCTTCGCGAGCGTCACGTGGCCGGCGATCCGCTGGCCCTTCATGCGCTCGATCACATGCGAGAGGCCGTTGCTGGCCGCGTCGAGGTACGGGTTGTCGATCTGCCCAATGTCGCCGCAGAGCACGATCTTGGTGCCGTCGCCCACGCGCGAGACGATCGTCTTCACCTCATGGGGCGAGAGGTTCTGGGCCTCGTCGACGATCATGAACTGGTGCGGGATGCTGCGCCCGCGGATGTAGGTGATCGGCTCGAGCACGAGCTTGCGCGTGGCCACGAGCTGGTCGATGCGCTGCTCGGTGGACCTCGAGTCCGGCTCGCCGGCGCCGTGGCCGCCGCGCGTGCTCAGCAGGTAGGCCACATTGTCGAAGATCGGCTGCATCCACATCGCGAGCTTCTCGTCCTTGTCGCCCGGGAGGTAGCCGATGTCCCGGCCGAGCGGCATGATGGGTCTCGCCACCAGCAGCTTGTCGAAGCGCTCCTCCTTGAAGACCTTGTGCATGCCCGCGGCAAGCGCCATCAGCGTCTTGCCGGTGCCTGCAGGCCCGATCAGCGTGACGATCTTGATCTCGTCGTCGAGCAGCAGGTCGAGCGCCATCGTCTGCTGCACGTTGCGCGCCAGCACGCCGTAGACAGGCTTGCGCGGTCCGGTCACCGGGATCACGTGGCCGGTGTCCGAGAGCCTCCTCGCCAGCCCGGAGTGCGCGGGGTCGGCATCGTCCTGCAGCACCGCGTACTGGTTCGCGACGAGCTCCGTGCGCGGGATGCTGCGGCCATCGGGGCCGCTCGAGGGATACGGCTCGAGCCGCTCCACGGGCAGCTGCCGCTCCGAGTAGAGGTCGTCGATGACGTCCGTCGGGACCTTGACCGTCATGAACCCGGTGTGGAGCCAGTCCGCATCGACCCGGTCGGCCTCGAAGTCCTCGGCAGGCACGCCAAGCGCGTCGCACTTCACGCGCGCGTTGATGTCCTTCGACACGAAGATGGTGCGCACGCCGCTGGCATGCAGCGCCGCGGCGACCGCGATGATCCTGTTGTCGACGATGCCCGGATCGAGCCCGGGCGGCATCGCGATCTCCGAGCGCGCGATGCGCACCGACCCGCCCTGCGGATTCCACGTGACGCCCTCGAGCAGGTGGCCGCTCTCGCGGAGCCGGTCAAGCGAGCGGATGACGGCGCGCGCGTTGCGCCCCGTCTCGTCATTGGCCTTCTTGAAGGTGTCGAGCTCCTCGATCACGCTGATCGGGATCACGACCTCGTGCTCCTCGAACTTGAAGATCGAGTGCGGGTTGTGCAGCAGCACGTTGGTGTCAAGCACAAATCGCTTGCGCACCTGCTGGTGCCTCCCCTGGGCCTGGCTGAGATCCGTCTCCTCGTGGTAACCGCTGCCGTGCTGTGGTCGCGTCATGCGTACCTCAAGGATAAGTTTCGGAATCAGGCTTGCCGAATCGGGTCCCGGCGGATTTTTGCGGGAACTCGCGCGGCCGCCCCGCCCGTTCGCGTCGCGTGAGGCATCGGTGCAACTCCCGTGAGGTCCGTCCGGCGAGGGTCCGTACCCTGCCGCGCATGGCCCCGTCCGCACCCCCGAAGGTCAGGGATCTCGCCGCAGCGCTCGCCTCGATCGCGCCCCCGCACCTGGCGGAGCCGTGGGACAACGTGGGCCTGCTGCTCGGGGATCCGGAGGCGCCCTGCGCCCGTGCCCTGCTGACGATCGACCTCACGGGACCGGTGCTGGATGAGGCAGTCCGGCGCGGCGCCGATGCCGTCGTGGCCTACCACCCGCCCATCTTCCATCCGCTGAAGTCGCTCGTCAGGAGCGACCCGTCGCAGCGGCTTCTCCTCGACGCCGCGGCCGCAGGCATCGCGCTGATCTCGCCCCACACCGCCCTTGATGCGGCGCATGGGGGCGTCAACGACTGGCTCGCCTCATGCGTCGGTCCGGGTCCTGTGCGCGCCCTGCGGCCTGCGCCCGCGGCGGACCCTGGGCTGCGCGTCGTGGCTGTGCACCTGCCTGCAGGCGCGCTCGACGGCGTGCGGCGCGCTATGGTGGCCGCAGGCGCAGGCGTCATCGGCAACTACAGCAACTGCAGCGTGACCCATGCGATCGAGGGCACCTTCCTCGGCGGCGCGGGCACCTCGCCTGCAGTCGGCCGGCGCGGAGTGCTCGAGAGGGTGCAGGAGCTGCGCCTCGAGATGCGGTGCACGGCGGCGCAGGTGGCGAGCGTGGTCGCTGCGGTCCGCGGCACGCATCCGTACGAGGAGCCGCCGATCGAGGTGCATGCGCTGCTTCCTCAGGCCTCCACAGGCGAGGGGCAGGGTCGTGCCATCCAACTCCAGTCGCCCGCGACCGCGCAGGCGGTCGCCAGCCGGCTCAAGCGTGCGCTCGGCGTGCCCGCCGTCATGGTCGCGGCCGGATCTCGCAAGCGTGCGCATGCCCGCGTGGCGCTCTGCGCCGGTGCAGGCATGGCGCTGCTGCAGGACGCCGAGCGCGCCGGTGCCACGCTCTTCGTGACCGGCGAGGCCCGGCACCATGACCAGCTCGATGCCGTGGCCCGCGGGATCGATCTCGTGCTGGCAGGACACACGGCAACGGAGCGCGGGTACCTGCCCACCCTGGTGAGGAAGCTGCGCGATGAGTGCCCGGGTGTCGTCACGCAGATCTCCCGCGCGGACCGCGCACCCGTCGAGGTCGCGTAGGGGCGGCCCTCCCGGCGCTCACTCCATGTTCGTGCGCGCGAGCATCGCAGCGCCGAGCACGCCGGCGCTGTCGCCGAGCTCGCTCGCGACGATCGAGCACTTGCGCAGGGTCGACGGGAAGACGTGCCACTCGAAGCTCTCGCGCACGCGCTCGACATAGCGTGCGCCGAGCGCCTCCGTCACCCCGCCGCCGAGGACGACGCAGCGCAGGCTCAGCAGCGTGACCGCATTGGCGATCGCCAGGCCGACGAGGTCCGCCGCGTCGTCCACCACCTGCTGCACGAGCTCGTCCCCATCGACGTAGGCCTGCGCGATCGCGCCTGAGCCGACGGGCCCTTCCTCGCGCGAGCGCTCGAGCGCCTTGCGGATCCGCGACTGCGGGTGGAACCCGATCAGCGTCTCCATGGCTCGCACCATCGCGGTGCGGCTGCAGTGCTCCTCGAACGTGCGGCGCCCCACGCTGCTGCGCGGGAAGAGGATCATCTGGCCGATCTCGCCGGCGGTGAAGCCGGGGCCCCGCCAGATCTCGCCACGCAGCACCAGACCCGCGCCGATCCCCGTACCGATCCACACCGCGAGCGCATCGTCGTGGCCGCGGCCCGCGCCAAGCACATGCTCGCCCCAGGCCGCCACGTTGACGTCGTTGTCGACCGCGACCGGCACGCCGAAGCGCTTGCGGAGGATCTCGCGCAGCGGCACGTTGCGCCAGCCGAGGTTGCCTGCGTTGATCACGACGCCCTCGTCCCAGTCGATCGCGCTCGGCGCGCCGATGCCGACGGCCTCGAGGTCCTCCGGCTTCATCCCAGCGTCGCGGCAGGCGTCGCCCACGCTCTCGACGATCCGGTCGATGACCGCGTCGCGCCCCTGGTGCGCCTTGGTCTTGCGGCGGTCCTGCCCAAGCAGCCTGCCCTTCGCGTCCACCACGCCCACCGTGAAGTTCGTGCCGCCAAGGTCGATCCCGACGACAGGTCCGCCTGGTCTCTTCCGGTCGCTCATGACGCCGGCAGGGTACGCGGCGGCGCGCCGTGGAAGATGCGGCGCAGCAGCCTCGCGCCGTCGTCGATGATGTAGAGCATGCTCGGGAGAAGCAGCAGCGTGAGCGCGGTGGCGCTCGCCAGGCCCGCGCAGAGGCTGATCGCCATCGGCGCGAGGAAGCGCGCCTGGAACGACTGCTCGAGCACCAGCGGCGCCAGCCCGAGGATGGTGGTGACGGAGGTGAGCAGGATGGGGCGGATGCGCCGCTGTCCGGCGCGCACCAGCGCGACGTTCAGCGGCGTGCCGCCCTGACGCTCCACGTTCACGAACTCCACCAGCACGATGGCGTTGTTGACCACAACGCCCGCCAGCGCCACGAGCCCGATCACGCTCAGGAAGGTCAGGTCGTACCCAAGCAGGAAGTGGCCCCAGATGGCGCCCACGACGCCGAAAGGGATCGACATCATGATCGCGAAGGGCTGCAGGTAGTTGCCGAAGAGCCACGCAAGGATCACGTAGATGAGGCCGAAGGCCACGAGGATCGCAAGCGGGAGCGCCGCGAACGCCTCGTTGAGGTCCTTCTGGCGGCCGCCCGCGCTCGACGTGACACCCGGATGGCGCGCAAGGATCTCCTGCACCTTCGGCGCCGCGTCGCGCACGATGGTCTCGGGTGACATGCCGTCCTCCACGTCGGCGGTCACCGAGATCGTGCGCTCCCGGTCGATCCGGCGTATGACGCTGCTCGACGTGCCGAGGGTGATGTCCGCGATCTCCGAGAGCGGCGTCGCCGGCCCGGCAGGCGGCACGACCCACAGCATGTCGATGAGGTCGCTGCGCCCGCGGCTCGCGTCGTCAAGCCTCACGCGCACATCCACATCCTCTCGGTCCGCGCTGTACGTGTGCGCATCGATCCCGAAGAGGGAGCCCCTCACCTGCCTCGCCACGCCCGCGGGCGTGAATCCAAGGGCAGCGGCCGATGGGTTGAGCTCCACCGCGATCTCGGGTTGCGCATCGAAGTCATCGTCGGAGACATGCAGCACGGATTCGTAGCCGGCGAGCATGCGCTTGACGTCCTCGGCGGCCGCGCGCAGCGCGAGCAGGTCGGTGCCCGAGAGCTCGTAGGTGATGTCCGACCCGGCCGGTCCGCCAGAGATCTCCGTGAACTGCACGTCCTCGACCTCGGGCATGTCGCCTGCGGCCCGGCGCACCGCATCGATCACCTCGCCGCTGCGCCGGTCACGCTCCTCGACGGGCGCGAGCTCGACGAAGATCTGCGCCAAGTTTCCGGATGAGCTGTCGGCGACTGCCGTCTCGTAGTTCAGCCGCACCCCATAGATGGAGGTGATCGCACGCGACTCCGGCTGCGAGCGCGCCGCCGCCTCGAAGCGCGCGCCAATCTCGCGCGTGCGCTCGACTGGAGTGCCCAGCGGCATGCGCACGTCGATGATGAAGGTCTCCGTGTCATCGGCGGGCAGGAACGTGAAGGCCACACGGCCCCCGGCCACCATGCCGAGCGAGACGATGAAGAGCGCCACGGCGGCCGTGACGGTCGTGTACCGGTGGTCGACGCACCACTGCGCGATGCGCGTGTAGCGGCCGGTGATCCGGGGCCACAGCGCACCCTCCCGCCAGCGGTCCAGCGGCGCCGTGTACCGGTCCACAAACCAGCGCTTGCCCGACCGCAGGCGACGCATCGAGTGGAAGAGGTGACTCGGCAGCACCAGCACCGCTTCGACCACGCTTACCGCAAGGGCAAGCGTCACGACCGCAGGCAGCTCGCCGAGCAGGTCGCCGATGCGGCCCCCGACGAGGCTGAGCGGCAGGAACGCGACCATGGTGGTCGACACGCTGCCGACCACAGGCCAGAAGACGCGCGACACGCCCTGCGTGCAGGCTTCCTCCGTCGACACGCCCTCTGCCGAGACCTGGTCAATGCTCTCGGCGAAGACGACCGCATCGTCCGCGAGCATGCCCAGCGCGATCAGCAGCGCGAACATCGTGAGCAGGTTCAGCGATACCCCGGTGACGTTCATCACCAGCAAGGTGCCCATGATGGCAAGCACGATCCCGGACGTGACCCACCATGCCACCCTCCAGTTGATGCCCAGCAGCAGCGCGACGAACACGAGCAATGCGCCCTGCACCGCATTGCTCGTGAGCAGCTCCAGCCGCCCCTCGATCAGGCGCGCCAAGTCGTTGTGCGCCTGGATGCTCACGGATCCGGGTCCCCTGCGGTCGCCGGCGATCCATCCCTCCATGCGCGGCGACCCCATGATGCGCTCAAGCAGCCCCATCTCGATCGGCTCGCCCCGGCGCCCCTTCACGTATCCGCGCACGAACTCGGCCATGCGCACCGCATCCTGCTTGCCGGTGCGGAAGACGGTGAGGTTGGCTGCCGGAAGGCCGTTGAAGCGCCGGCCCACCTCGTCCTCGGTCCATCCCTCCTCGACGAGCGCGATGTCCCCGACGCGGATGATCCGTCCCTCGCCATCAGCCTTGATGACGATCTGGCGCACCAGGTCGGCGCGCTCCCCGACGCCGAGCGTGCGCACGCTGGTCTCCGCATCGCGGGTGCGCAGCGAGCCGCCCGGAACCTCCCGCATCCAGGCGGTGATCGCGTCGGAGACTGCCGTGATCGCCAGGCCATGGCGGAGCAGCGCGTCGCGGTCCACCTCCACCCGCAGCTCGGCGCGGCGCGTGCCTGCGATCGCGATCGAGCCCATGCCAGGCCACGCGCGCAGGTCGTCCTCAGCCTCGCGGATCGAGCGCTTGAGCGTCTCCTCGTCGGTCTCGCCGAAGACGGTCACCTGGATCACGGGCAGGTTCGGCTCGAACTCGACGACGCGGATCCGCTCAGCGTCGACAGGCAGGTCCTGCAGGCTCTCGATGCGGTTGCGGAGGTCCTCGATGCGGCGGCGCACATCAGCCCCGTCATCGAACTTGACGACGATGCCGCCGCCGCCCTCGAGGATGGTGGTCGTGATGCGGTCGACGTCCTGGATGTCGAGCACGGCATCCTCGATCTTGCGAGCGAGGGTGTCCTCGACCTCCTGAGGGCTTGCGCCCGGATACGCGAGCACGATGCGCGCCGCATCAGGCTCGAGATCCGGGAAGAACTCGCGCCGCATCGTGAAGGCGCTGTACAGGCCGCCTGCGATCATCGCCCACATGACGACGCTCGCCGCCACCGGATTGCGGACGAAGAAGCGGACCGCACCGATCACTGTGGAACGATCTCCTGCACGGCCGCGTCAGCCGGCGGCGCGCCCGCGGCCGGCGCCGCCGAATCGCCGGAACCTGACGCAGGCGCCGCACGACTGTCGCCGCCCATCAGCGGCCTCACAAGCACGCCGGGCGAGTAGGTCCGCGAGCCGTCGATCACCACCATCGTCCCCTTCGGGATCGGCTCCGCGAGCACCAGCCACTCGAGGTCTCCGGTGGGGATCGCTGCCACCTCGCCGCGGAACGCGTACTCCACCCTGACGGGCATGGATGCAAGCGCCCCGTCGCGCACCACGAGCACCCGCTCGGCGCGCACCGATCGCCGAGGCACCACGATGCGCGGACCCTCAGGGGCGGACTCGACGATCGCCTCCGCGAAGTCGCCGGGCGCAAGCACCATGCCCTTCGCATCGGCCTGCGACACCTCCGCGTAGACGGTCATGGTGCGGCTGACAGCATCGTCCTCCGGCTCGATGCGGCTGACCGCGGAGATCACCTCGGAGCCGTCCGCGCCGCGCATCCGCGCGGGCACGCGCGACGACGTGACGCGCACCCTGTCGCCGCGCTGCACAGAGGCGCGCGCCGCAGCGGGGAGCGTGACGGGAACCTCGACCCGGCTGTCATCGACGACGCGCGCCACGGGCTGGCCTGGCATCACGTTCTCGCCGATCTCGAGCTGGAAGCTCTGGAGCACGCCGCTGATCGGGCTCGAGATCGTGCAGCGCTCGAGCGACGCGCGCGCCTGGCCGAGCGCGGACGCCGCCGCCTCCTGCTGCGCCTGCAGCGACGTCTTGCGGGGCACCATCATCCCGAGCGATTCGCGCAGCTGCGAGAGCAGACGCTCCGAGGCGAGCACCGCGCCGCGGGCACGGTCAGCCTCGCGGGGCGCGACCGCGCCGGCAGCCGCCGCATTGCTGACGCGGCGCTCATCCTCGCGCGCAAGCTCGAGGTCGCTCTCGGCGAGCTTCACGCGCTCCTGCAGGCCCGCACGCTCGACCTCGAGCGCGCCAAGCTGCGCATCGAGCGACGCGAGCTGCTGCGTCGCGCTGTCGACGCTGCGGCGGTAGTCGGCGTCATCGAGCCGCACCAGCACCTCGCCCGCCGCGACAGGCTCGCCCACCTTCAGCCGGGCAGGTACATCGATGACGGTCGAGGCCACGCGCGCCGACACGTTGGCGGCGCCGATCGGGCGCACCACCCCATAGCCCACCCACTGTCGCGGGAGGCTCATGAGGGGCGGCTCGATCACCGGCACCGGGATCGGCGCTCCGCGGCCGGAACCTGCCGCCGGCAGCGGACGAGTCATGATCAGCACGACGAAGATGACGATCGACACAAGCAGGATCGCGAGCGCGATCATCACCCGGCCCGCCAGCGGCGATGACGGCGGCGCGTCGCGCGGCGCCATGCCCGCCTCGTGCCCAGCAACGAGGTCGATCGCCTCGTCGGTCGAATCGGCATCGCGACCCGTGTGGAGCGCACCCGCCGGACCGCCACTCGGTCCGGTCATGGTGTCGGCGCCTGGGCTGCGTGAGAGGTCGCTCATGGGACGTGCAGAATGGACAAGGGTAGCCGCGCACGCCGCACCCCCGCTGCGTCAATCCTCCGCGTTTGCGGTCCGTTATGCCGCACTAGACTCGGGAATCCATGAGCGCAGACTCCCGCATCAGCGCAGAGGACGTGCGGCACGTGGCCCGGCTGGCGCGCATCGCCCTGCCGGAGTCGCGCGTGGCTGCGATGGCCGCGGACCTGCAGGCCATCGTGGCGCACATCGACAAGCTCTCGGGCGCCGACGTAGCCGGACTCGAGCCGATG
>JBIIIL010000265.1:0-3438 GCA_044234825.1 Phycisphaerales bacterium | reverse complement strand
GACGAACCCGAGCATCGCGGACGGGAACGCGAGCAGGTCGAACGCTGCCAGGAGCGGACTGAGCAGCAACACGGCCACGCAGCCCGCGACTCCGCCGAGCGCGGCGATCGACCCCGGCCAGCGGGATGCGGCACGCACGGTCAGGGCCGTTGTCGATCCGAGGATGGACGCTCCGATGGTCAACCCTGGGATACCCATCATGTGGTAGAGCGATGCGGGCAACCCTGGGAATCTCCCAGACAGGATCCAATCGGCGTCGGCATGCGAGTCTAGTCCGAGCTTCTGGAGCAAGGACAAGACATGGCTGCCAAGCACCAAGTGATCAGACACCGGGAGGACAGCGACCTCGCAGGTGATCGAGAAACTATGAACGAGATATGCCCATGCGAGCATGACGAGCCAACAAGCATTTGGCACCGACATCGATTGGAGCCATGGAGACGGCTCAATCCGAAGATGCTCGAGCAGAGTCAGCGAGTAGCTGAGGGTGTCCATGTCGCTGACGGCAATGCGCGAATCAAAGACCAGCAAGCAATAGACGACCGCAAGCACAGCTAAAGCAATCACCCAGGGTCGGCGCAGAACCCGCCGCAAAGATAAGCGGGGATTCAAGACCCATGACGCTGCGCAAAGGGCCGGAAAGAGAAGCAATGACGTGCGACCGCCGTTCATCGCATCGAATGCGAAAGCCACCAGCACACAAACCAATAGGTAGGCGACCTGCGCGGCCGTCAGCCATTCATTGGCCCGCCGCAGCACTGCACACGCGCCGGCCATGCTGCATCCGACCAGGGCGTACCCAAGCATGCTGAAGACCGAACTAGCGCCCGTCCGATACGTCGCCGCCCGTTGCCAGTCGCCTCGTGCAGCCGCGAGGCCCGAACTAAAGTCAATTCCCTGTACGCTCGTGCGATCGAAGAGCAGGCACACGAAACCCAATGCGCCAAGGACGAGGCCCACCCATGCAACAGCGCCCACTTTTCCGAGGGGGTCAGACCCTAAAGACGGTGAGCGGGCGGTCTTCGGAACAACCCGGAGGGTCATTCCGGCGGCGGCCATTACGCAGACGACGAAGGCTGCGTCGATCGCGATCGCGCGCCCCACGCTGCCGGCGATCGGGCTGCCCGGGAAGGCGACCACCAGCAACGCATAGGCCAGCCAGGCCCATCCGAATGCGGCAAATGCACGGATGCTCGGAGCCGCAGCCCCGGCCGGGGTTCCAGACCCGATCATGGACCCAAGGTAGCCGATGGGGGGCTCGCCCGTTCCAAGCGGGCGAATCACTACGCTAGACGCGGTCGATGGCAGATGCCGATGTGAATGCCGACCTCGTGTCCGTGCTGGTGCCGGCATTCAACGCAGCATCGACGATCGTGCCGACCATCCGAAGCGCGCTCGCCCAGCGGGCAGTTTCCCTGGAGCTGATCGTCGCCGACGACGGATCCACGGATCGCACCGCATCCATCGTCTCCGAGGCCGCCGCCGCCGACCACAGGGTCAGGCTGGTGAGGACGCCGGGGCGCACGGGTCCCGCAGGGGCCCGGAATGCGGCAGCGGCGGTCGCGCGCGGGCGGTGGCTGGCGCTCCTCGACAGCGACGACGTCTGGCACGCGGACAAGCTGGCACGGCAGCTTGATTGCGCGGCGCGGTCCGGCGCAGCGATCGTCTACAGCGGCTACTGGCGGGTGTCCGAGGACGGTCGATGGTGCGGCGCCCCAGTCCGGGTGCCGACGGCGCTCGGCTACCCCGGCGCTCTCGGCAACTCGGCGATCGCCACGTCGACCGCATTTGTCGATCGAAGTCTGGTCGGCACGCCACGATTCGATCCGTCGGTTGGATACGACGACTTCGAGCTCTGGACCCGGCTCCTCGCCGGAGGCGCGACGGCGGTGGGCATCGACGAACCGCTGATGGCGTACCGAGTGCGCCTTGGCTCGGTGAGTAGGCGCCGCGTCCGGATGTCGAGCGAGGTGTGGAAGGTGCTCCGAACGCACCGCGGGCTCGCCGCCCCGGAAGCCTGCGCCCGTTTCGCCGCATACGCGCTTCGAGCCGCAATCAAGCACCGCACCGGCAGGCCGCGACTCCCCTCGGAGAAGATGCTTCCGCCCGAGATCCTCTGCTACCTCCAGCCCTGACCCGCTTTCAGCGGCGGGAAAGTCGCCACGCCGACACGAGGCCAGCGGCTCCCGGGCCGGCGGCCATTGCGAGCGCCAGCCATGCGATGGACTCGATCGAGCGAGCGGATGCCATCGACGTCGCCATCCACCACGACGCACCGACCGTCGCCGCCGAGGCGATCGTCACTCCCAGAAGCCGACGTTCCGCTCCGATCACGAGCAAGTATCCCGACCAGTAGTCGGCGATGCGGACGATGCCGACCAGGAACAGCACTGGCGCCGCCACCAAAGTCCATGCATACTGCGGAAACAGGCTGTCGACGAAGAGGCGCCAAGCGAGCAACGCGAGCGGGAATGCCACCAACCCGATGACCCCAAGGAGGGCGGAGAACCGCATCGCCATCGAGAACGCGCTCCGCCGTCCGGCACGGGCATGCTCGATGGCCAGTCGCGGGAATAGGGACGCGCTCGTCACCATCTGCAGCGAAGAAGATGCCGAGAGGATCGTGCCGGCGAAGGCGTATCCGGCGAACTCGGCCACTCCAAGCGTGCCCTCGGCAGCCCACCGATCGACGTTCTGCACGGCCCAGCTGAGGGCGAAGACCGCGAGCAAGGCCATCGCGGAGCGCCACGGCACGGCGCCCATCCGTCGGACCGCCAGGGAGAGGGGGAGCGCCATTCCGCAACGGGACCGGACGCCGATGCGTCGCACGATCCCGGCGACGATGGCGAGGGTCGCCACCGCCTCGGAGGACGCCGACCAGGCGCCCGAGCCGGAGACCCGCATGGCGCCGTAGCCGCACCCCACGACCAGCAGCGACCGCAGCAGGTACTGGCGACCGAATGCCATGGTGGCGCCACGGCTGCGGCTCTCGACCGTGACCAGCAGGAATGCCTGCTGCGACAGCCCGTGCAGCATGCCGACCGCCACGGTCGTTCCGTCGATTGCGCGTTCGTCGGTGACGGGAACCGCGAACGCGGCCGCGAGGCCGATCAAGGCACATGCCGTGGTGGCCACCAGGCCCTGCAGCAGCATCACCATGCCGCGACGTTCCTGGCCTCGAAGGATCAGGCCAGGCAGCGCCCGCTGGAGCATGGACTGGAGCCCCAGCGCGCCCAGCATGCAGAACGAGCTCGACACCAGGAGCGCTGCGCTGAAGCGCGCGAACTCCGTGACCCCGAGGACGTGCGCGGCGACCAGCAGCCGCGCCATCATCAGCCCCAGCGCCACGATGAGGAGCGGCGCATACATCGAGCCTGATGGTATCGCCCGCATCAGGCCCGGAGCCGGTCTCCCTTGGGCAACCAGCCCCTCACGGCC
>JBIIIL010000247.1:0-3759 GCA_044234825.1 Phycisphaerales bacterium | reverse complement strand
CCTGCAGGGTGATCAATCGGAGATCCCTCAGGTCGCGGATGAGGTGGCGGAATGACTCGTCGGTGAACACCCACGCGTGCAGGTCCTGATACAGCCCATCCTTCGCCATCGTCATCGCCTGCATCGCGTCCTGCAGCCCATGCACAGGCTCAAGCGCCCCCCGATGGCCATGCTTCCACGCGATCTTGCCACCCTTGCGGCGCACCTTCAGGAAGTGCTCCGCCGCAGTACCCGGGGAGTGGGTCACTGGCTTCACGAGGGCGGCGTCAATGACGCGGGCAAGCGACGAGTTCTCCCTTTCGCAGTCAAAGCAGTACCGCTTGTCGGGAACGGCAAGCGAGAGAATGCCGCCCACCGCCAGTATGCGCCCGCACGAGTTGAGGAAGCCGGCGAGATCGGGCATGTGCTCGATGACGTGACTGGCCACAATCCACTCGAATCGCGCGCCATGCACGAGCTGCTCCAGCGGCTCTCCGCGCCAGATGTAGTCAACCTCTTCGATTGCCGAGGTGTCAACGCCCTGGTCCGCATACTTGGCCCTGAGCCCAGAGGCATCAAGATGATCGAGGATGCGCACATTGAATCCGCCGCGCTTGGGGGCGATTGGACGGTGACTCGGCCCGATCTCGAGACCCGGTGCCTTCGGATCGATGCCGCAGAGCAGGATGTCCTCACGGGAGGGCCGCGGAGCCCGCCGATTCCATCCAAGCCTCATCGTCGTCTCCGAGCCGCCTTCAGCAGCTTCCTCGACACAAGCTGGAAGTTGCCCGAGGTCATCGAGAGGTTCGGGTTGTAGCAGGGATCACTCTCGAGCGCAGCACCCCAACGTTCCTTCATGAATCGGACCTCCTGGTGGAACCGGGCGACTTGTTCAGGAGTGTCTTCATGGCCTCGCGATGCCGATTCGCGGTGCACGAGCTCGGCGAACGGCGTCCATATGTTCCGATAGCCGGCCGCACGAATGCGAAGGCAGAGATCCACGTCGTTGAAGGCGACGGCGATCCGCTCGTCAAGGCCGCTCACTTCGTCAAAGACGCTCCGGCGAACCACCAGGCAGGCGCCAGTCACGGCCGAGACCTCCTGCTGGAGGACAGCCCGGCTGAAGTAGCCAGGCTGGCCACGGGGCAGCCGAAGGTGAGCATGACCCGCGACACCGCCCGCGCCAATGATCACCCCGCCGTGCTGAAGCGTGCCGTCCGGATACCAGAGGCGCGCCCCAACGGCTCCAACCTTGGCCTGAACGGCAAAGGACACCATCTCCTCAAGCCATCCGGGCGTGAGCACCTCAATGTCGTCGTTGAGCAGGCAAAGCACATCCCCGCTCGAGCGCATCACGGCCCTGTTGTTCAGGCGAGAGTAGTTGAACGGGGAGTCGTCGCGGACGACGGTGACTCCATGCTGCCGGGACAGCGCGGAAAGGTAGCTGAGGGTCGCATCATCGCGACTGCCGTTGTCAAGGACAATGATCTCGTAGTGCGGATACGTCGTCCGGTCCGCAACAGACCGAATCGCTGTCTGCAGGAGCGCGTGATTGTCACGTGTGCAGATGACGATGGACACGCGCGGAGCCTGCGAGGGGAGCGAGTGCCGGATTCGCATGTGCATTGGCGACTCTGGCGCAGGCTCTACCGTCGCTCCGCTGTCGATGAGGCGCACGTGCTCGGTCACGCTCTGGAGTGCGGCACGCGCATGAGCCGATGCCGAGTCCGGGTCACGCGCCATGCCGGCCGCAGTCGTGCGGCGGTGGTAGAGGATCCGCGGCACATGCACGATCTCCTCGCGCGAGACTGCCGCGACGCACCGCAAGGCGAGGTCGTGGTCCTGCGCACCCTCAATCCCCTCCCGAAGTGCGCCGACGTCCTGGATAAGGGAGTGCCGGTACATGCCGAGACGGGAGACCATGTCCTGCGCCATCAGCAAGACATGGTTGAAGTCGCACTTGAAGTGCGGATCGAAGCGGCGCCCGCGCGCATCGACCTTGTCCTCGTCGGAGTACACGACTTTGGCATCGGGGTGGCGGTTGATCGCCTCGGTCACCCAATGCAGCGCATGCGGGGGGAGCAGGTCGCCGGCGTCAATGAGCGCCACGTATGCGCCGGTCGCCAGCGTGAGCGCCGCGTTCGAAGCCGCGGGGCGGCATCCGGTCGTCGCGCAGGACGACAGCGCGATCCGAGGGTCGGCCCTGGAGTGCCTTCGGAGGAGATGATGGATGGCAGCGCGCGAAGACGGGTCATGGACGATGCACAGTTGCCAGCGGGTGTACGTCTGGGCGCGCACCGAGCGGATGGTTGCATCGAGTGCCCTCGGATCAGGATCGAACACCGGCAGCAGGACGGACATCGAGGGCGCAATCCGGAAGGCAGCCGCTTGAGCACGAAGCCGCCCGAGATCCCGGCGTGAGGGGGTGTCAAACGCGCGAACCCAGGCGGAGTAATCGGCGTGCGACACCCCGTGTGTGACAGGCTTGCGCCTCAGGAACGTGCGCAGTCGGCGCACGTGCGTTCCCAGCACCGGGATGGCTGAGGCCGCATCGCCAATGAAGGTGCCTGGTCTCATGGTTCGCCGGAGGCGGTGACCCCGCAAAGGGTAGCCGCAGCACGTGGCGTCGGCGGTTGAAGCTCCGATCGACATGCGGTAGTGTCGATCCGGCAAGCCGAACTCGCGTGTCCTGCGAGCTGGGCGACCTCGCGACCATGTCACGGCTGACACAATGGATTGACCGCCGCCTCGTCCATGTGAGGGCACGTGTAGCGATCTCGCGGAGACCCCAGCGGATTCTGTTCGTGCACATCGCCAAGACTGCGGGCACGTCGTTGCGTCGCATGATGCAGGAGGAGTTCGGCTCGTATCTGGTGTACCCAGGGGACGTGCATCTGCGACAGCTCCCCAATCGCTGGTATCCGCTCGGCAGCGAGATCCTGAGGGACTTCGCGAAAGTTCCTCCGCACAATGTGCTCGTGGGTCACTTCACGGCCGCCATGGCAGACATGCTTCCGTGCCGCTACCAAGTGGCCACGTTCCTCCGCGAGCCGGTCCAGAGGTCGCTTTCGGTGCTCGGCCACTTCAGCCGCATGTTGGGGATACCTGCGACTGCGCTGCTTGACGATCCGGCCTTCATGTCCCAGCACGTCAGCGACTTCCAGACGCGGGTTCTCGGTGCGGATGGCATATGCGATCCGCACCGGGTGCAGGCAGTCGACGATGCTGCCCTCGCGCGAGCCATGGAACGTGTCGACACCCTTGATTTCGTCGGCCTGACAGAGAGGTTCCATGAGTCGTGCGCGCTCTTTGACGAGCGCTTCCGCACGGGCATGTCTCGCCTGATCCGCCGTGACGCCGTGAACCGTCCGGAGGGCAGCGAGCTCTCGGAGCACATCCCGCGGCTGATGCCCCTGCTTGGGCGAGATCGTGCGCTCCACGAGAGAGCCGCACTCCGCCTGGACAGCAGGAAGTAGCGGGGAACGCTCATTGCAACACCCACCCGCAACTGCAGCGGCGCACCCTCAGCAGCTCGCTGGCGACGGCGTTCACCTGGCCATCGACCTCTCGCAGGGCAGTGCACTGACGTGGGTCGCAGGCGAGCTGGCGGTGGCCCTTGCCGACATCGGCCAGCCCGTCAGCATCCCGCGGACACGAGCGCTGTCTGCCACGCTCGAGGAGAGGCTTCGGTCAAGACTCAGCGGGCTCATGACCGACCGGCCCTTCAAGTCCTATCACGTCAAGCTGAACCACTACTGGCCCCAGTTCCTCATGCAGGAA
>JBIIIL010000246.1:0-3793 GCA_044234825.1 Phycisphaerales bacterium | reverse complement strand
GGGCGAGCGAGGCGGAGCCGAGGCTCGCCGCGACCCCGACTCCGGTGCTGATGATGCTGCCGGCGCGCGGCTGGGAACTCGGTGACGCAGATGGGCTGAACATGGGCATCCTCCCTTCCAGACGCACAGTCCGGTGCTTCACCTTCGAATCCGCAGATTCGAAGGCAAGCCAACTTCGTGAATTCCGATTGGCCCGTTACTGGACCGTGTAGCCGCCATCCACCGTCAGGCACTGTCCCGTCACGAAGGAGGCGCCGGACGAGCACAGCCAGCGGATGGCGGACGCCACCTCGCGCACGGTGCCGATGCGGCCGAGCGGATGACTTGCAATGAGAGCGGCCTTTGCCGCCGGGTTATGGCCGGCGAACCGATCGATCATGTCCGTCTGGATTGCCCCCGGGCATACCGCATTGACGCGAATGCCGTCGTGCGCGCACTCGAGCGCAGCCGTGCGGGTGAGGCCGATCACCGCGTGCTTGCTTGCGACGTACACCGAGGCGCCGGGGAAGCCCAGCTGCCCTGCAATGGAGGAGACGTTCACGATGGCCCCTCCGCCACGTGCACGCAGTGCGGGGATCTGGTGCTTCATGCCCATCAGCACGCCGCGCACGTTGATGCCGAGGATCCGGTCGCAGAGGTCTGCGCTGACTTCGGTGATCGGGCACCCGGACTGCTCAAGCCCAGCATTGTTCACCGCCACATCAAGGCCGCCGAACTCGCTGGTCGCAGCCTGCACGGCCTTGCGCACGTCGGCCTCCACCGAGACGTCGGCGCGCATGAAGATGGCCTGGCCCCCGGCCGACTCGATGAGGCGTGCCGAGTCGCGGCCCTCGTCGACAAGGATGTCCGCGAGCAGCAGGGCATAGCCATCCCGGGACAGCTCAATCGCCGTCTCGCGTCCGATTCCGGCGCTGGCACCCGTCACGATCGCGACCCGTTGCGGTCTGTCATCCATGATTCGTGCGAGGCTAATCTCGTGCCCACGTGATTCCTGATCGATCGCGGCCAATCTTGGTCACTGGCGCCACCGGCTACATCGGCGGTCGGCTCGTGCCGCGCCTGCTCGATCGCGGCTACGGCGTGCGCTGCCTTGCGCGGAGCGCCGCGAAGGTCCTCTCCCGGCCGTGGGCAAAGTCGCCTCGTGTCGAGGTGATCGAGGGTGATGCGGGCGACGCGGCGGCGCTGCAGCGCGCCATGGCCGGCTGCGAGGTCGCGTACTACCTGGTGCACTCCATGGTGGCGGCGCGCGGCGAGTACCGCGAGCGTGACCTCCAGCTCGCTGAGCTGTTCGGCCGGGCTGCGGCGCAGGCAGGCATCAGGAGGATCATCTACCTCGGCGGACTGGGGGAGTCCGCCGCCGGGCTCAGCGACCATCTTGCCTCGAGGCGCGAGGTTGAGGGGGCGCTTGCCGCACACGGCGTGCCCGTGACCGTGCTGCGGGCGGCGATGATCATCGGATCCGGCTCCGCATCGTTCGAGATCCTGCGATACCTCGTGGAGCGGCTGCCCGTGATGATCACGCCGCGGTGGGTGCGCACCGAATCGCAGCCGATCGCGGTGCGCGACGTGCTGCACTACCTCATGGCTTCGCTCGAGGAGCCGCGGACAGCCGGTCAGACGATCGACATCGGCGGGCCGGAAATCAAGTCCTACTCCGAGATCATCCAGGACATGGCAGGCGCGCTGGGATTGCGGCGCCGGCTGCTCATCCCGGTGCCCGTGCTGACGCCGCGCCTCAGTTCGCTCTGGATCCACCTCGTGACGCCGCTCGACGCGAGCATCGCGCGCCCGCTTGCGGAGGGACTGCGCAACCGGGTGGTGTGCCGAAACGACGACGCGCAGCGACTGATGCCGCACCAGTGCCTCACGATCCGCCAGGCCATCGATGCGGCCGTGGCGCGCGAGAGGGCGGATCAGGTGGAGACGGCATGGTCGGATGCAGGATCGATGCCCGGAGATCCGGCATGGTCAGGCGGCAGCGAGTTCCGCGATCACCGCGAGGCGACCGCGCGTGCGCTCGTGTCTGCGTCGTGGGCTGCGGTCTGCTCGATTGGCGGAGAGCAGGGGTACTTCGGCGGCACGTGGCTCTGGCATGTGCGCGGATTCATGGACCGGTGCTTGGGTGGGCCAGGCCTTCGCCGCGGACGGCGGAGCCAGCATGAGCTCAGGGTCGGCGACGCGCTCGACTTCTGGCGCGTGACCGCCGTCGAGGCGCCTCATCGGCTGGTGCTTCGTGCCGAGATGCGGCTGCCCGGCGTCGCGCGACTGGAGTTTGACGTGCGCGAGGGCGAGGGACCAGGCTCGAGCGTGATCGGCATGACGGCCTGCTTCCGTCCGCGAGGGCTGCTCGGGATCGCGTACTGGTATGCCGTGATGCCGCTGCACGGGCTAGTCTTCCCGGGCATGCTCTCGGGGCTTGTGAAGCTGGCGCAAGGCAAGGGGGCGTCGCGCCCATGACCCGGCGCATCGACATCATCGCCGGCGCCCGGCCCAACTTCATGAAGATCGCCCCGATCATGCACGCGTTCGCGGCGCGCGGTGCGCGTGGCGGAGCGGGCATCTCCGGCGGTGCCGCAGGAGGCGGCCTCGCGCTTGTGCCGCGCCTCGTGCACACGGGGCAGCACTACGACCGACGCATGTCGGCGGACTTCTTCGAGCAGCTGGGCATCCCGGAGCCCGACGTCAACCTCGAGTGCGGGTCTGGGACGCAGGCGGAGCAGACGGCTGCGATCATGACCAGGTACGAGCGGCTGCTCATGGATGCGCCATCGGCCGCGTGCGTGGTGGTGGGCGATGTGACGTCGACCATGGCGTGTGCGATTGTCGCGCGCAAGATGGGCATGCCGGTGGCGCACGTGGAGGCCGGCATTCGCTCGGGCGACTGGAGCATGCCCGAGGAGATCAACCGGGTCGTGACCGACTCGATCACGAACTGGTACTTCACGACGAGCGCCGTGGCCAACGCCAATCTCCGCAGGGCAGGCGCAGCGGAATCGAGCATCCTCTTCGTCGGCAACACGATGATCGACACGCTGCTGGCGAACCTGGGCCGACTGCGTGAGCCGACGTTCTGGCGGGCCGAGCGACTCGAGGCGGGCCGCTACCTCGTGCTGACGCTTCACCGGCCGGCGAATGTCGATGACCCGAGCTCGCTCCGGCGGCTGCTGGACACGATTGCCGCGCATCGTCAGGATCGCGCGATCGTCTTTCCCGTGCATCCCCGCACTGCCAAGGGCATCGCCGCCATCGGCGGCGCGCCCGATGGCATGGTGCTGGTCGAGCCGCAGCCGTACCTCGAGTTCATTCACCTCGTGAAGCACTCGTGCGGCGTGATCACCGATTCGGGGGGCATCACCGAGGAGACCACGGTCCTGGGCATTCCGTGCATGACCCTTCGCGACAGCACGGAGCGGCCGGAGACGGTCACCGTGGGCACCAATGAGCTGATCGGCACGGACCCTTCGGCGATCCCGCCCGCGATGTCGCGGCTGCTCGCGGGGCAGTGGAAGTCAGGCACGATCCCGCCGCTGTGGGATGGCCGGACCGGAGAGCGCATCGTGGAGCACCTCGAGCGCCTGCTCGCGCGCTGACGGTGTGCGGGGGGCCGAGCCGTTCAGGGCGATGCGGGCCTGAGCGGCAGCAGGTCGTCCGCAGGATGCCCGAGGACCGCATGCTCGATGAGCCTTTGCTGCACGTGCGGGTTCCAGAACCGCTCGATCATCGATTCGCAGGACCGGCGGGCCGCATCGGAAGGCCAAGGCGAACGAGTCCACTCGCGGATCGCGCTCGCGAG
>JBIIIL010000245.1:0-3795 GCA_044234825.1 Phycisphaerales bacterium | reverse complement strand
CCCGTAGCGGCGAACGTCCTCAGCGAGTCCAGCTGCCCCCTTCCACTCGGGCGCGAGGAGCTGCTTCGTCTTACGTGCAGCAGGATGCACCGGCGGCCGCCCCGCGAACTTCGGCGGGATCTCGATCATCGCCTTGTTGATGAGCACCGCGACCGGATTCAGATCACTGGCGTAGGCCTCGAGCCCGAGCCGTTGTGCCTCGAGCGGAATCGTTCCACCGCCAGCGAACGGGTCGTGCAGCCCCGGCATCTTGTCGGGATTGAAGAGTTCAGCGGCCTGCGGGTGACCCCTGTTGAGCTCGCAGGTCTGGCGCCAGCTCTCGCGAATCGCTTCGCGTGCCGCGTTGAGGACGGTCTCGTTCGTGGTGTTCTCCCAGAGGACGAGGTCCTCGATGATCTTGAAGAGCCGCGTTCGGGCCTTCGTCCACGCTGCCTTGTTCTGAGGTACTGGCTCCTTGCCCGGGTTCTGGCAACGCCAGAGATCTTCGGGATCGTGCACGAGCTGGCCGAAGATCACGGCGCGGGCCGCAGCCAGTGGACGCCTGGCCCACCACAAATGCAGCGTGCTCGGGTGGCCGTGCCGAATGGACTTCTCGCGCGCAGCAGCGGCGTTGATCGCGTCAAGCGGCAGAGCCACTTCGATGAGCTTCTTGGGGCTGATGACGGGGTGGCTGGTGGCGGTCATGCGTTTCCATTCGCCCGCGCAAGCAGGTCGCTGATGCTGTAGTTGACGCTCGCAGCACCCCAATCGGGCTCGCGCTGGAACGGGTTGGCCATGTAGTGCGGCCCGTCGATCGTTTCGTTCTCGCGGACGAAGACGATCGCAAGCACGAACTTGTCGGCCTGGTTGAAGGCGTAGAGGATTTCGTTGCGGGTGACGGTAATCGTGTCGGCCCCGACAACGCGTCCCTTCACCTCGATGTGCCTGGGAGTCGGCTGTCGGCCGTTGACCGCGGGCGGGTAGCTCGTGATGTCCCAGCCGCACTTCTCGGCAGAGACATCGAACACCTCGTGCCCCTTGGCCCGCTCGGCGGCCATGACGGCCTCTATCGCCAGCCGCTCGATCTTGGTGCGTGCTGCTGCGTCGGCAGAATGCAGCGGAGGTGCCTCGCCACGCGCCTTGCGCAGCAGGCCCTGCGGGATGACCAGCGCGCCACCAAGCACGACTGGCGTGCCGTTTTGCACCTGGCGCATGGCCTGCAGCTCGCGCTTCCGGTTGTCGAGGCGGTACTGCAGGTCCTTGAGAGTGCGCGACGCGTTCTCGAGGTTGAGGCGGACATCCTTGCCTGCGGCCTTGTCATCGCGGAGCTTGATCTCGCGATCGGTCCAGTAGGCGATCTCCTTGGTCAGGCGCTCGTGGACAGCGACCAAGGTCTTCTCGATGTGCTCGGTACGGCGCGTCTTAATCTCTTCGAAGTGCTCCGGGACAAGCTGCGCGGCCGCGAGACCGATCGCCTTCTGCTCAAGGTCGGCGTGCAGCCATGGTGCCTTGAGAGTTTCGACGATGCGCGGAAGGTCCCCCGCTGCGAGTGGTTCCAGATCGAGGTGCGGGGCCCAGCCTGCGAAGGACGCCTTGCCATCGGGCCCGACACGGATGAACTGCATGCGCTTCGAGAGCACGGTTCCGTCTCCGGACTTCACTTCGTGCGTGAGCAGGCACAGGAACCACGGCGTCTCGCCGTCATCGCTCGGATCGACGAGCACGGTGCCGCGGCGAAGGAGGTTGGCGTTCTTCTCGAGGATGATGTCGGTAACCGCAAGCATCAGCGGATGACCGGGGTGCATAAGCACGGCTCGGGCGAGGCCGGGCTTCTCCGAGGGCTGGATTGCGCTCGCCTCGAAGCAGATGCGGTCGTAGCGCCGGAGGATCGGCTCCTGCTCGCGGCGGTTTCGGCCGGTGATCTGTCGGTCGCGCTCGCGGACCTCAGCGGGCACATGCTTGATCTCGTGGCGGCCCTCCGCGCGACGGTGCATGACTCCACCCAGCGACTCGAACGCCTTCGTGAAGAACGACCGCACGAAGTACGGCTGCAGCCGACGGGCCTCGGCCTTCTCCATTTCGGCTTTGACCTTGAACAGGCGCTCGGGCGACATGGTCTGCTCGGCGAGGGCGTTGCGGTTGAGCAGGCTCTTCAGGCGCTCGTGGTCGAAGTCGTGGTCGATCTTCTGCGTGAGTCGCGCGCGGACATCGGGGCGATCGCCGTAGCGGATGGCCTCCATCATCAAGTCCTTGAGGCTGCGTTCCTCGAACACATCGCCGAGGATGTTGAACACCTTGCCCTTGAGCGCCTCGCACTCGGTGGCCAGCTTGTCGAGCAGTCGATGCCAGACGGCGCCTTCGCGCGTCTCCTTCGCCACGAGGCTCCACAGGTGGCAGACCTCGGTCTGGCCGATTCGGTGGATGCGGCCGAAGCGCTGCTCGAGGCGGTTCGGGTTCCAGGGCAGGTCGTAGTTCACCATCAGGTGGGCGCACTGCAGGTTCACGCCTTCGCCAGCGGCATCGGTCGCGATCAAGACGCGCGTGTCCTTGTCGGAGCGGAAGAGCGCTTGCGCCTTCTTGCGCTCGTCGCGGTGGGTGCCGCCATGGATGGTGACGATGGCGCTCTCGTTTCCGAGCACGCCCGCGATCTTCGCCGTGAGGTAGTTCAGCGTGTCGCGGTGTTCGGTGAAGATGATGATCTTGCGCTGGAGGCCTGACTCGTCGTGCATCTCGGGGTTGTTCTGGAGGAGCTTCGAGAGCTCGTCCCACTTCCGGTCCTGACCCGACTGCACGACCGCCTTCGCCTGCTGCTCGAGGATCGCGAGCTCGGCGATTTCCTTCTCGAGCTCCTCGACCGTTCGGGCGGCCGAGGCCTGATCGACGAGTTCCTCCTCGAGGTTCTCCTGCTCGGTGGCATTCAGGTCGTCGTCGTCGAAGTCACCATCGTTCGGGACCTCGAACACCGTCTCCGCGAGCACGCGACGCCCGCGTTCGCCCAGTTTCTCTTCTCGCAGGCGATCGGACAGGCGTTCACGACGCCGCTTGAGCGACTGGAAGATCGCCTCGGGACTTGACGCCAGGCGGCGCTGCAGGGCGGTGAGCGCGAAGCCGACTGAACCCTTGCGCTGGCCGTCGAGCTGATCGGCCTTGCCCATCTGCATCTGCACGTAGTGCGTGACGGCCTCGTAGAGCCCCGTCTCGAGATCGGAGAGCGAGTAGTTGACGGTGTACGCCTTGCGCTCGGGGAAGAGCGGCGTGTTGTCGAAGCGGACGAGCTCTTCCTTCACCATGCGCCGCATGAGGTCGCTTGTGTCGACCTTGTGCACGCCGTCGCGGAACTTCCCGTAGAAGCGGTCCGAGTCGAGGAGCGACATGAAGAGCTGGAAGTCCTCTTCCTTGCCGTTGTGCGGCGTCGCCGTCATGAGGAGCAGATGGCGCGCGTTCGCGCCGAGCTTCTCGGCCAACTTGAAGCGACCGGTCTTCTTGAGCTCGGAGCCGAAGAAGTGTGCGGCGAGCTTGTGGGCCTCGTCGAAGATCACCAGGTCCCATCCGGCGGCGCAGAGCTTCTCCTGCAGATCCTCGTTGCGCGACATCTGATCGAGGCGCACGATCAGGTGGTTGTGCTCGTCGAACGGGTTGCCTGCCGTCGAGGATTCCTCGAGGGCGCCCGAGTACACGCGGAACTCGAGACCGAACTTCTCGAAGAGCTCATCGCGCCACTGCTCGACGAGGCTGCCCGGAGCGACGATCACCACGCGGTGCGCATCGGCGCGCATCACGAGCTCGCGGATGTAGAGGCCCGCCATGATCGTCTTG
>JBIIIL010000243.1:0-3811 GCA_044234825.1 Phycisphaerales bacterium | reverse complement strand
CTGTCCTTCGACGCCGGCGAGCATGCCTCCGTCCGGAGCCAGAACAACGACCCTGTCGAGGTCCGCGTTGGCGGCGAATCCGCCGCAGACGCCGACGTAGTACGAGAGCGGCGCACCTTCGATGAACTGGACGACGGCCGGCGTCCCCACGGCGCCCTTGACCTCCACCACTCGGAGCCGCTCGTCGGATCGGACCAGGGGCACGTCCACGACGCTGCCTGCCGAAAGCACGGGGTTCTGGCCCTTGGCCACGAGCATCGCGGTGTTGTTCGGCGCGGTGATCGTGATCCGGGACGTGTCGGCGCGGGGGCTGGGTCCTCCGGTCAGTGCGAGGTAGTCCTGCAGCGTGGCGTTCGTGCGGTGCTGCAGCGCCATCGGGCGCTGCACCGCGCCACGCACCATCACCACGCCGGGACTCTTCGGTACGAGCAGCACGTCGCCATCGCGAAGGACGATGTCCGCCGCACCCCCGGGCTGGCGCAGCGCCGCGGCGAGGTCGATTGCCACGGAAATCGTGGCTTCGCCGAGCCCGGCGCCGGCCACGAACTCGCGTCGCTGCAGGGTTGCCGCCTCCGGGAATGCCTCGTCCTTCAGTCCGCCCCCGAGCGCAACCAGGTCGGAGAGTCGCTGCTCTCGGCGCGGCAGTGAGTACGAGCCGGAGAACCGAACCTCCCCCCGGATCGCCGCCACGTCCAGCGGCTCCCACCCGGACGCGTGGCGTACGGTCACCCGGTCCGCCGCTTGGAGGGCTGTTCGCCCCTCGCGCGGAACGCTTGCCACCTCGCGTGCGAGCGTTACGACGATCGACCGCTGGGACTGCACGTCCGCGGCGTCAGTCGATGCTCCTGCTTCGATCACGGGCCGGGCGACCATCGCTTCCGGCCGGCTGACTTCCGGCCGCAGCCCCCCGGCAAGCACCACCAGGTCCTCTAAGGTCAGGTCGTCGGAGTATTGGTAGGTGCCAGGCTTGTTGACCAGCCCGTCGATGGTCACCTCGCGTACCCCGGCGAGGTCGGCCGTCGCGTAGATGCGCACCACATCACCCTCCTCGAGCGGCAAGTCACCCGCGTCCGGGTGTTCGAGCAGGGCGCCCAGGTCGAAAGAGACGAGTTTGGTACCCGCCGGTCCCTTCGCTGAACGCAGCACGTGCCCGAGCGGCATGTACGTCTTCTTGGCGAACTCAGGGTCCTGGAATCCGCCCCGCATGAAGAGCAGGTCGTGGAGCGTCATCTCGCGGGCCAGTTCGACCGTTCCCGGCTGCTTGACGTGCCCCTCGAGCTTCACGGACTTGTCCCGGCCTGCCAAGCCCCAGCGGGACTGGACGATCACCTCGTCCATCTCGCGGAGCGGGAAGTCGAGCGATGCGTCGCCGACTGGACGGAACGCCCCGTCTTCTTGGCGCTTGAAGAGTCCGGACAGCGGGAACGTGACCAAGCGCTTCGAGAAATCGTCCTCGGTGCGTACGAGGTCTGCCCGGTCCAGGTAGACATGCTCGCGCAGGCCCTCGCCCTTGGCGACCAGGTCGCTCAGCTTCATCCCCGGGCGCCACTCGTACGTGCCGGGCCGCATGATGCCGTCGCCCGAGATCGTCACCATGTTCTTCCGCAGCTGGACGTTCTTGCCGATCGCCAGCACGTCCCGGTCCTCGAGCGCAACCGTCGCGCCGCCGGGCGACAGCGCGGCCTCGAGGTCAAGGTCGACGTACACCTCGCCACGGCTTGGCTCCGTGCGCCGCAGCTGCGCATGCCGCGGCGAGGCGTCACGCCCGAGGCCGCCGGCAAGGGCCAGCGCCTCGCGAACCCCCTCGTCCTTCACCAATTCGTAGGTGGCGGGGCGGCGTACTTCCCCCAGGATCGCCACGGACTTCCGCTTGAGCGGCACGATCACGTAGTCGCCGGGCTGCAACCGCAGCGATCGGCTGTCCACCGAGCCATCGATCAGAAAGCCGTACAGGTCGACCGTGTCCACCGTGCCGTCGTTGCGCCGGATGCGGATCTCCCGGAGCGATCCCGAGGGCAGCACGCCTCCTGCGTTGGTGATCAGGTTGATGACGTTTGCCACGGGCGCGGCCACCGAGTACGCGCCCGGCTTCGTCACCTCGCCGACCACGTACACCAGGAGCGGACGGATCTTTCCGAGGCGAACATCCACGTACGCCGTGCTCTTGGTCGGATCGGTCGGGTTGATGTAGCTGGCGTAGATCTGCCCCAGTGCCCGCTCCACGAGCGGCTTCAACTCACGGAGGGTGACCCCGTTGGCCTGGATCCGGCCGGCCTTCTCGGGCAGCTCGAGGAACCCCTGGTCGCTCACGACCAGGTTGAGCGTCTCGTTCATCTCGCCCCAGATCGACACCACGATCTCGTCGCCGGGGCTGACGATGTACTGGTCATCGACCGGGCCCTCGGTGATCGGCGCCGTAGACCCGAGGAAGGCGTTGTAGCCGAACGCCGGCGGCAGGGGCTCCTGCGCGCCGGCCAGCGGGATGCCGGCCAACGTCACGAGGGCGGCAAGCACGGCTCGCAGAACGGTGGTCTTTTTCATCGGAGAATCCCGGCGGGATGCTACTTGAGCGCCTGCGAGATCGCCTCCGCGGCCGACTCGGCGTAGGCCCGCATGGCCGGCTCGTCGATCGTGTGGTGAACGAGGAAGGTGAGCGAGGTTTCGCCCAGCAGCCGCGCCACCGGGAGAGGAGCCCGGGGTGCAAGCCCCTTCGACTCGAAGAAGTGCTCTCGGTAGATCTCCGAGCATGACCCGTGCATCGCGGGCACTCCACGGTCGCGCAGCGAGGCGAGGATCCGGTCGCGCAACGGTCCTGCCTCCTCCGCGCGGCCGTCGACGAAGGCCGTGCAGCGATAGTGCGCATGGCCCTCCGGCGGCTCCGGCACACGCAGGCAAGGGAACGCACGAAGATGGTCGCGCATGATGCGGCTGTTGCGCGCACGAAGAGACACCCAGTGGTCGAGCTTCCGGAGCTGGCAGCGCCCGATGGCCGCCTGCATCTCGGTCATGCGGAGGTTGGTTCCCTCGTGGCGCACCAACCACCGGAACCCATGGGCGCCGCCTGGCCCCGATGCAGCGGAGGTAAGTTTCGGGTCCTTCCCATGCTGCGAGTAGGCCCACGCACGCTGGTGCAGGGCATCGTCTCGGGTCGTGAGCATCCCGCCTTCACCCCCGGTCGTCATGATCTTGTCCTGGCAGAAGCTCCAGCTTGCGAAGATGCCCCAGGTCCCGAGCTTGCGGGTGCCGATCCGCGCCCCGTGTGCCTGCGCGCAGTCCTCGATGACCTGAATGCCTTGGGAATCCGCCCACTCCGCGATCGCCGGCATGTCGCACGGCCAGCCGCCGATGTGCACGGGAATCGCGGCCTTGGTTCGGGGGGTGCGGGCCGCCTCGAGGGTTGCCGGTGTCACGCAACCGCTGTCGGGGTCGATGTCCGCGAACACCGGCGTCGCCCCAGCCAGCACCACGCACATGGCGCTGGCGACGTAGCTGCGGGGACTGACGATGACCTCGTCCCCGGGGCCGATCCCAAGGAGCTTGACCGCGGCATCGAGCGACAGCGACCCGTTGGCCATCGAGATCCCGGGCGGCAGCCCGTGGTACTCGCCCCATTCGCGCTCGAATGCGCGGCACTCGTCTCCGGTCCAGTAGTTGACCCGGCCCGACTCAAGGGCGGCGGTCGCGGCGGCGATCTCGTCGGGGTCGAAGCGGGGCCAGGGAGGGAGTGCGATCGCGGCAGCTACTGGCACAGTCGGGTCCCCTTAGGGATACTACCCAAGGTACGCGTCTGTCTTGCTTGCTGCCCCTTGAG
>JBIIIL010000241.1:0-3832 GCA_044234825.1 Phycisphaerales bacterium | reverse complement strand
GATGACGCGATTGGCGTCTCCAGCTGGCTCTTCGGCAGCAAGACGCGCATCGGCGCGCTGTCGCAGATCAAGTTCTCGCCTGCGCAAGGAGAGCTGCTCAAGCAGATGCCGCAGATCCAGCTCGTCGAGTGCCAGGTCAGCGGCTTCGCATCGTCGCACGCCTACGTCTTCGGCAACCCTGCGGCGATGAGCGACGTGGTGGCGGTGCTGCGCGACCGCCGCGATGCAGGCGCGGAGAACGGCCGCCCGCTCCAGTCGCTCGGCAACGGCATGTGGCTGCTCGACAACGCCTACTTCGCGGACATCGGCCGCCCTGCGAACAGCGCGGCTGGTGCGCCCAATGGCAGCAGCGCGGGCAGGCCCTGATCCTGCGGAGCTCCTGGTGAGTGCGGCCTCCGCATCAAGGGCATCCTGTCCAGCGAGCGCACCTCCCCCGGCAAGCCCGCCTCCGCACCGGAGAGCCGCCGATGCGATTCGCTGGGCGGGATGGGCCGCGCTGGCCCTGCTGCTGATCCCGATCACCGCATGGTCGTGCCTCGCGCTGCGCTACTGCCTGCCCATTCCTGAAGGCGCACGGCTCGCCGTCGCCATCGGCCTGCCCTGCGCTGCGCTGGCCGCGCTCTGGCAGTCCCCTCGGCGCCGCACGGCACTCGTTGCAGCGGGAGGGATGCTCGCAGCGGGCCTCGTTGCCTTCTACGCGCAGTCTGCATCTCATCAGCGGGACTGGGCACCCGAGGTCTCGGTGCTGCCTTGGGCCGAGATGGACGGCGACCGGATCACACTGCACGGCATCCGCAGCTGCCGCTACCGCAGCGAGAGCGACTTCGACCTGCTCCACCGCAGCGATACCTTTGAGCTCTCGCGCATGGCCGGCGTAGACCTGTTCCAGGTCTACTGGGGAAGCCCTGCGATCGCGCACACGATGCTGAGCTTCGGCTTCGCCGATGGACGTCGAATCTGCCTCTCTGTGGAGACGCGCCGCGAGCGGGGCGAGTCGTACGACGCGCTCAAGGGGTTCTTCAGGCAGTACGAGATCATCTACATGTGGGGCGACGAGACCGATCTCGTGCGGCTGCGCACCGACCACCGGGGCGAGACGGTGTACCGGTACCGGCTCAATGTGCCTCTCGAGACCGCACGCGCCATCCTGCTCGAGTACCTGCGCATCACCAATCACCTGCGCGACACGCCGCAGTGGTACAACGCACTTCTCGACAACTGCACCACCACGCTGATCGGGCACGCACGACCGATCGTGAACCCCGATGCCTCACTCGACTGGCGCTGGCTGGCCAATGGCTACCTGCATGAGGTGATGCACGAGCGAGGCACTCTCGACAGCTCGGTGCCGCTCGAGCAGCTGCGCCGCGACGGTCTCGTCAACGGCCGCGCGCCCGCCGGACTCGCCGGCACCGACTACTCGAGCCGAATCCGCGAGCCGTAGCGCAGGTGCGGAGCCGCGGCGGCTACCATCGCGGCAGGCCCGCGTGCACGACATCACCGTCGAGATCCACGTCCCCTACAGCATGAATCCGCTCGAGCGCTCGGTTGCCGGCGCCATCCTGCGTCACGCGTGGTCACTGCTGCAGCCCATCCCGAGCAAGTGGGTCAGCGCCGGGACAGCACTTGGGCTTTACCGCGGCGAAGGCCTGATCGAGGGGGATACGGATCTCGACGTCGCCATGCTCGGTTTCGACGGGGTGAAGGCGGCGCTGCACGGCATCCTCCTCCCGGCAGGGTTCACGCACATCCGCAGCGTCCACTGCGATGGCGTGCCGATGCAGCTGGCCTACATCACCTCGGGCACCATCTTCGACATCTACCTGCACTGGCCCGAGGGCGACGAGTACGTGAACCGCGTTCCCGCGGGCAAGACGGCCATGCCACGGTCGATGTACGACCGCCTCGTTGAGCTGCCGACACCTCTGGGGCACTTCTCCTTTCCTGGCGACATCGAGGGCTACCTCTCGAGGCGCTACGGCAACTGGCGCGTACCGAGTGCCTCAAAGTCGACCTATGAAGCGCTTTGAACGCGTGCTGCTCTTCGGATCGTTCGATCCCCTGCACTTCGGGCACGTCAGGCTGATCAGGCGCGCGGCGGAACTGGCGGGAAGCGTGATCGTCGCCACCGACAGCGACGAGCTGATCCGTGCCGTGAAGGGCCGCGAGCCCGTCACGACGCTCGAGGAGCGGATCACGGACCTGATGCACGTGCGCGGCGTGGATCGCGTCGTCGTCGAGAGCGAGTCCGAGGACAAGCGGCACTGGATCCGTGCGCTTCAGCCGAACGCCCTCATCAAGGGCGATGACTGGAAGGGCAAGGGATGGCCAGGCGAGGGTCTTGGGGTCGAGGTGCTCTATCTCCCGCACACGCCGGGAGTGTCGAGCACCGAGTTCGCCCGCTTGATTCGCCGGCGGTGATCGTGGCGCCGACGATGGCGGCGGTGAAGGCTATGGCATGCTCCAACCATAGCCTGCCGCAGGTCGGCGCTAGTTCTGCTTGGCCTCGAGCGCCAGGAGCAGTATGGCGGCGGCGATGCCGAGACGCCGGTCGAGCCGGCCCGCGGTGTCCACGCCGAAGTCGAGCGTCACCTTGCTCACGAACGGGTTGAAGTTGCGGTGGAAGTGGCACACCGGATGGCCTCCGATTGTCCCGTCGTAGGTCTGCGGGCACATCCAACCCAGCATGGTGCGGCGCAGCAGCGCGAGTACCGCGTTGTCTTCCTTGATGAGACCGATCTCGACGCCCTGCGCATCCATGAACACCCACTCGTCCTTGAGGATCGACTTGAGTCCCTTCCGGCGCACGCTCCCGACGGGTGCCGACGTGCCCGGATCGACCACGTCGTACGTCATCCCAAGGTCGATGATGCCGCGTGCCTTGATGACGAGCAGCTCACGCGACATGCTCTCGTCCGCGTAGAGGCGGATATCCTCCTTGAGCTTGAACGCCTTCTGCTGCGAGTAGAAGGCGAGCGAGCCATCGGGGGCATAGATGTGGAACGCCCCGCCGAAGAGCTTGAACACCTTGCGGCGGAGCAGGTAGCTGGCGTGCGCGAACGGCGATTGCGTCATGGGGACCTCCGGGTTGGTGGGCGGTGCTATCCCCCTACCCCCGCTGGCGCGCGCCATCCACCATGCGCCATGCCGCGTCGAGCACCTCGCGCACGCCCTCGCCCGTCGCGCCGCTCATCAGCATCGGCTTGACGCCGCGCGCGCGGAACCGCGCCAGCACGTCTGCGAGCAGCTCCTCGCGGTCCTCGGCCGGCATCAGGTCCACCTTGTTGATCACCACGATCTCAGGCTTGCGCGCGAGGGCATCGCTGAACTCGCCGAGCTCGCGCCTGATGGTGCGGTACGACTCCACCGGATCGCTGCCGTCGGGCGGCATCGCATCCACCACATGAAGGATGCACCGCGTGCGCTCGATGTGGCGCAGGAAGTCATGCCCAAGCCCAGCGCCGCCAGCCGCGCCCTCGATGAGCCCGGGCAGGTCGGCGAGCACCAGCCGGCGGTCGCCCGCGAGCTCCGCGATGCCAAGCTGCGGCGTCAGCGTCGTGAACGGGTAGTCCGCCACCTTGGGATGCGCCCGAGTGCTCGCGCGCAGGAACGTGCTCTTGCCTGCATTCGGCAGCCCCACGAATCCGACGTCCGCAATGAGCTTGAGCTCCACGCGCAGCGTGCGCTCGACCGAGGGCCCGCCCAGCGTGCGCTCCGTCGGCGTCTGGTGCGTCGCGCTCTTGAATCGGTCGTTGCCCCAGCCGCCCGCGCCTCCCGTGGCCACTACCACGCGCTGGCCGGGCTCCGTCACGTCGGCGATCAGCTCGTCGCT
>JBIIIL010000240.1:0-3874 GCA_044234825.1 Phycisphaerales bacterium | reverse complement strand
TCTTGCGCGAGGGCACGCGCCAAGGGCGCCTCCGTCACCGTGTCCATGGGCGCGGACACGAGGGGGATCTCGAGCCGGATGCCCCGTGTCAGGGGCGCGGACGTGTCGACCCCCTCCGGCGTGACGCCGCTTGCCCTCGGCACAAGCAGCACGTCGTCAAAGGTGATCCCGTCCTGGATGATCCGCTGCGACTGGTCCGCCATCGCGGGAGTGTGCGCTCTCGCGGGCGCGGCGTCAACGCCCCACTGCCCTTGGGCGCCATGTCACCCCGGGATTCGTGCTACCCTCATGCGCTACCCCCAATCAGGAGTGGACCACCGCAGTGAGCGCCAGCGGCCGTAACGAGCTTCTCACCCCGATTCCCGTCGCCAAGCGGGGCACCCAGCCCGGCGAGGGCAGGCAGGCCTGGATGTCCTGGCTGAAGGCGACCATCTCGATCGAGGCGAGCGACCTGATCGTCAAGAGCGGGCTGCCCCCCCGCGTGCGCCACCGGGGCGCCCTCAAGGACCTCACGGCCCCCCCGCTGACCGACGACCTGATGTTCCAGGTCGCACGGGATGTGCTCGACCCCAACCAGCTCGACCACTTCGCCCGCCACGGATCCATCGACTTCGCGTTCGACTACGACGAGAAGCGCCGGTTCCGCGTGAACCTCTTCATGGCGCGCGGACGGCCGTCGGTCGCGGCACGACTCATCGCGAGCAAGATCAAGACCTTCGAGGAGCTGGGCCTCAAGGCGATCCTCGGCGACGTCGCGATGCTGGCGCAGGGCCTGATCCTCTTCTCCGGCGTCACGGGATCTGGCAAGAGCACGTCAATCGCGGCGATGCTGCAGTACGTCAACGAGCGCAAGAAGGTCCACATCGTCACGATCGAGGACCCGATCGAGTACATCTTCACCGACAACAAGGCGACCATCAACCAGCGCGAGGTCGGCCTCGACTGCACGAACTTCAATGACGCTCTCCGCGCGCTGGTGCGCGAGAACCCGGACGTGTGCCTGGTCGGCGAGATGCGCGACTACGAGACCTTCGAGGCTGCGATCCGCGCCGCCGAGACGGGACACCTCGTCTTCGGCACCATTCACGCGTCAAGCGCGTGGCAGACGTTCGGCCGCATCTACGACCTCTTCCCGGTGAACGAGCGCGAGCAGATCCGCAAGCTGCTGGCCTACAACCTCCGCGCGATCATCTACCAGAAGCTGCTGCCCACGCTGAAGCCCGAGATCCCCCGCGCGCCCGCGCTGGAGATCCTCCTGGCGACCCCCGCCGTGCAGAAGTACATCCTCGAGGCGCGCGAGGGCGAGCTCCTCGAGGTCATCAAGGACAACCGAGATCAGGGCATGATCGACTTCAACATGGCGCTGGTCGAGCTGGTCGAGAAGGAGATCGTGCACCAGCGCGTGGCCCTGGAGGCGACGCCAAACCCTGACGAGCTGCGCCGCATGCTGAAGGGAATCGGCTGAACATGATGGGCCTCGAGCTGCTCGGCGATCTTGCGCATCCCGCTGCGGGCGCGATGCTGGCCAATGCCGTGCCGGCGTTCCTGCTCTCGTTCTACAAGCCGGTGCTGATCCTGCTGGCCGTGGTGCCCTTCTCCTGGCTTGCCTCGAGCGTCATCGAGAAGGATGTCCGGTTCTTCAACTTCCCGCTGGCGACGTGGAACTGGGCGCTGGTCGGCACACTCCTGGCAGGCCTGGCCGCGGCCCTGTTCATCCCGATCTTCTGGGTGGGCTGGCCGCTGCAGGTGCTGATGTACGCGGGCCTCGGCTACGGCTACTGGACGTACAGGGACAAGCAGGTGCCCGAGAAGTCCCGCTTCGACCTCTTCTCGGCCAAGTTCCGCGCATCGATGGAGTCGCGCAAGGCCGCGAAGGCCTTTGCGGGAGCGACGATCCTCTTCCTTGACAGCGCGGGCAACAAGGTTCCCGTTCCCGCGCGCGAGGACCCGATGGCCGAGGTGCACAGCGCCGCGGAGCAGATGATCGCCACCGCGCTCCCGGCACGCGCACGGCGCATCGATCTCGGTCCGACGCCAAAGGGCTACGTGCCGATCCGCCTTGTCGATGGCATCAAGCACCCGCAGGAGGCCATGCAGCCGGAGCTTGCGCTGCGCGTGATCGACTACATCAAGCGCGTCGCCGGACTCGACGTGAACGAGCGCCGCAAGCGGCAGATGAAGGACATGAAGATCCAGGCCGCGGGCGGGAGGGTCCTGCTCACGCTGACGACCTGGGGCGGCGCCAACGGCCAGGCGCTGCGCATCGACATCGAGCGGGAGAAGCAGCTCGCCATCGCGTTCGACTCGCTTGGCATGCTGCCCGTGCAGGTGCAGGCGCTCGAGGAGGCGACCAAGGACGTCTCGCAGGGGCTGGTGCTCGTCTCGGCGCCCCCAGGCATGGGACTGACGACGCTGTCGTACGCGCTGATCGCACGGCACGACCCGTACCTGCTGAACATCAAGACACTCGAGCGGCTCATCGAGAGGCGCGTCGAGGGCGTGGAGCAGGAGCAGTTCGACGCGTCCGCTCCGGGTGCCGAGTACGCGACGAGGCTGCAGTCACTTGTGCGCCGCGCGCCCAACGTGATGATGGTGTCCGATGTGCAGGACCCGGGCACCGGCAAGATCATCACCAACCCCAACGCCGGCGAGACGCTGTTCTACGCGTGCATGCCCGCAGACTCCGCGGTGGCCGCGGCGACCGCCTGGGCCCGAGCGGTCGGGGACACGTCGCTCGCGGCCGCGCGCCTGCGCGCGATCGTGGTGGGCCGGCAGGTGCGCTCGCTCTGCACGGAGTGCAGGCAGCCCTACCAGGCATCGCCGGAGCAGGCGAAGCGCTTGGGCGCTCCCGCCGGCAAGCCGCTGCAGCTCTACCGAGCCGGCGGCAAGGTGCAGGTGAAGAACAGGATCGAGGAGTGCCCAGCGTGCGGAGGCCTCGGCTTCGTCGGCACGACCGGCGTGTTCGAGGTGCTCAGGCTCGACGACGCCGCCCGCAAGGCACTGGCGTCGGGTGATGTGGCGGCCATGTACCAGGCTGCGCGCCGCGCATTCCGCACGCCGATGATCCAGGAAGCCGCCATGGCGAAGGTCTGCTCCGGGCTGACGAGCATCGAGGAGGTCGCCCGCGTCTTTGCGCCGAAGGCTGCGGCGTCGGCGGGTGCGACAGGCGCTGCAGCGCCCCGTGCTGCCGCGCCCGCAGCGCCTGCCACGGCCTCCCCTGCGGCCGCGAAGCCCGCTGCCGGCCAATCGGCCCGGCCCGCCGCCGGCACCGCTCCGGCCAAGGCACCTGCCGCACGACCGTCCGCGCCCGGCAAGCCGGGTGGCACGCCTCGCCCGCCCGCCTGAACGCACCCGACTCGATCCACAGATGTCCGGCATCTTCAACATCATCGTCCTCGCGCTTGTCCTGCTCATCGCGTACTGGTGGGCGAACCAGGGGGTGTTCAGCTCAATCCTCCACTTCGTGTGCGTCGCGTGCGCAGGAGCGATGGCGCTGGCGCTCTGGGAGCCGGTGACCGTCAACTTCCTGCTGTCAGGAGGCGGATTCGACGATTACGCGTGGGGTCTCTCGCTCGGCGGCATGTTCGTCGCGTTCCTCTTCGCCTTCAGGCTTGCCGCCGACAAGCTCGCGCCCGCGAACCTCGAGTTCCCGCAGTGGGCCAACTACACCGTTGGCGGAGCTGTCGGCTTCCTCTCCGGCATGCTCACGATGGGCATCACGCTCATCAGCGCCGGATTCATCCAGTCGACCACCGAGCTCGGGGGATTCGTCGGCTACGCACGCTTCCAGGAGGCCAGCGGCGCGCCCGCGCGCATCCAGTCGATGTGGCTGCCGGTGGCATCCTTCACGGAAGCCTTTTACTCGACGCTCTCC
>JBIIIL010000038.1:0-14353 GCA_044234825.1 Phycisphaerales bacterium | reverse complement strand
CACGGACGCCCCGTGAGTGCCAGAAGGCGACATCCGCCGCGCTCCGGATGGGGTCGGCGCCTTCCATGAGCAGCACGAGCCCGATAGGCGCGTCGCCGCCGGCGCTGAAGACCCTTTCGAGGTCCTTGCGGGTGCGCACGATCTGCGCGACACCGCGCCGCTCAAGGGCCTCGTACCACTCGAGCTGGCGCACCGCCGCGTCGCGCGCCGTGTCCGGCGCCTGGGCGTCGTAGCCCCAAGGCCTGCCGAGCCCCTCGGGCCCGCACTCGACGAAGATCGTGGCCACGATCAGGCGCACACGGCCCGTGCGCATGGCCGGCACGCTGACGCACCGCGGCTCGCCGGGTGCCGGCAGGGACTCCACGTCGCGCCCATGCAGCGCGATGTAGGCGAGGTCGACGTGCCCATCGATCCACGGGTGTGCAGGGGCGGCGTGGCGCATCGGCATCCCGGCATTGTGACAAGTATCGGTCACCATTGTCTCGCCGTCGCAGGGTCGACTACCCTACGGCGCTCATGACGGCAATCCCTGCACAGGTGCAGCCAGCGTCCGTGGGTGCGGTCCCCGCGCGGAGGGTTGGCGCGGCCGGCCGGGCGCTCGCGCTCGCGGTCGCCGGAGCGGGGGGCGCACTGCTCGGTGTGGCGTGGTGGCTTGAGCCGTCGTCGAAGGGATACGGCACGCACCTGCAGCTCGGACTGCCCTCGTGCACGTGGCCTTCGGTGCTGGGGATCGCGTGCCCCTCGTGCGGCATGACCACTTCGTTCAGCCTCGCCGCGCGCGGCCAGTTCATCGACTCGTTCGTGAACCAGCCGATGGGCTTCCTGCTCGCTGTGGCGACTGCGGCCACGACGGTGAGCGCGGCGTACGTCGCATGCACGGGCGCGCGCCTCTTCGACATCCTCGCGCGGATCTTCACGCCCCGGATGCTCTGGGCCCTCGGGGCGATCGCGCTGGCGAGCTGGATGTGGAAGATCTGGCAGATGCGGCGCGGCATGGCGGCGATCGCGCTCGCGGCTGTGGTGGCGCTGGCGCTCCCGGGCTGCATCCTGGCGGGCATCACCAGCGCCATCGGCCAGAAGATCGAGAAGGACAAGATGATCGAGGTCCTGGCCCGCTACCGGGGGCTCGAGAACCGCTCGGTCGCCGTGCTCGCGCACACGGACATGACCACCGCGTACGAGAACCCGATGGCGGTCGCGAACATCGTGGCCAACGTCGCCAGCCAGATCCAGCGCCGTGTGGGCGGATCGCGTGTGCTCGATCCGCGCGACACGCTCAGCTGGTCTCACCAGCATCCCGCGTGGCCCTCGATGCCTCCGGGCGAGGTGGCCAAGGAGCTCGACGTGGAGCGCGTCGTGATGATCGACATCTACGAGTACCGCCTCAACCCGCCGGGCAACGCGTGGATCTGGGAGGGCGTCGCCGCCGCGAACGTCACGGTCATTGAGGTGGACGGGATCGATCCGGACGCCCCGGCCGAGGAGTTCAACGTGGCAGTTGGATTCCCCGAGGACGAGGGCATCAGCCGCGACATGGCCACAGCCAATGACATCGAGCTCGGACTGCAGAAGCTCTTTGTCGACAAGGTGGCCTGGCTCTTCTATGACCACATCGAGCCCAAGTACCCCAAGGACGGGCGATGACCGCCGGACGTGATGCCTTCCTGGCTCTCGCGTTGGCGCTCGTTGCGGGAGCCGGCGGATGCAACTACCTGATCCCCGCCGCATACCTGATTGAGGGCCCCCCAAAGGAGCCCGCCCGCTACGAGCTGCCGCGGCGCAAGACGGTCGTGTACGTGGACGACCGGGCCAACCGGATGACGCGCGCTGCGCTGCGCACGGCAGTGGGCGAGGAGGTCGGGACCTTGCTGCTGCAGCAGGCGCTCGTGCCAGAGGTCGTCTCGTCTCGCGATGCGGTGGCCTACGCTCGGCGCGTTGACACCGCCGACAAGCAGGTGTCCATCCGGAAGATTGGCGAGGCCGTGGGAGCCGAGCAGGTGGTGTACATCGAGGTTGACGACTACCGCATCAGCGCGGATGGTGCGACGCCGCGGCCGGCCGCCATGGTGAGCGTGAAGGTGATCGACGTGGGCAGCGGTGCGCGTCTGTGGCCTGATGGCACGGATTCGGGAGAGCGGCTCGTCATCCGTACGCGCGAGCAGAGCATGGATCTCTACAACTCGAGCGCAGGCCGGCGGCAGGTCGAGGACGCGCTCGCGAAGCAGGTCGCCGAGGACGTCTCGAAGCTGTTCTACGAGCACGAGAAGCGCGAGCTCGGCGGCAACCTCGGGATCCGAAACTGACCGAGGCGATGGCAGGCGCCGTGCATGTGATCGATGCGGGGCCCGGCGCTTCGGCGCTGCTGGCGGCGGCTGTGGCGGCCATGGCGCCGCAAGAGGGGCAGTGCGTCGTCGCGCTGGGGTCATCGGCCGGCCGGGCGATCCTCACGCGGGGCGGCGTGCGCATCGATGCCTGGGCCAGCCCGCCATGCGGCATGATGCGGCTCGCGGCGAGGCCGCTGGCGCGCGCCGTGCTCGCGGCGTCTGGGGGTCGTGAGGTCGCAGAGCTGCTCTGCTGGTCGGCGGATCCGGGTCGCGCCGCGTCGATCGAATCCTGCGCGAGGGGCGCGCTTCCGCGCGCGCAGGTGCAGATGGGGTCGTTGCCGCACGCGGCCCGCGTGCTCGGCGCGCATGCTGCTCAGGTCATGGAGGGCGACCGTGCGGATGGAGAGGCTGCGGCAGCCCGGCGCGCGGCGCGCGAGTCGATCGGCGCACGTGAATCGTCGGTGGTGGTGCTTGGTGCAGCCGATGCGCCGCTTGCGGTCCGCCCTGACCTGATGCTCGATGTCGCCGGACGCGCGATGCTCGCAGGCGCGGACCTTCACCTTGTGGTGCCCGCATGCATGCCGCACCTCGACCGCACGCAGCGCTACGCGAGGGGCCTTGGACTCGATGGTCGCGTTCATGTGGTCGAAGGCGCCGACTGGCCGCGGCCATGGTGGCAGGCCGCCGACGCGCTGCTTGTGGCAGGACAGTCGCCTCTCGCCGAGTCGTTCGCCGACGCGATCGGCCTGAGCGTGATCCGGGCTCCGGCTGATGCGGCGGACGCGTTGCGCCCCGAACGACGAGCCGCAACCGCCGCAGTGCGCGATGCCTCGGCCCTCTCGCTCGTCGCCGCAGCGCGCGCGCGGGCTCAGTCTGCCATGAACGCGTCGGCTGCGTCGGCGTAGAAGGTGTCGAGCACGTCCTTGGGGAGGGCCAGGCCGCGCAGCGAGGGCGCGTCCGCAGGCGTGAATCGCGCCGGGTCGACCATCGCCAGGTCGGGGTCCGCGATGGGGCTCTCGCCGTGCCAGTCCGTCTCGAACAGCGTGCGCAGCGCCCAGTACCTGCTCGCATAGAGGTCAAATGCAGCCGCCTCGGAGTCGGCCTTCTTGGCCATCTCGTGCGACTTCTCGCCGCTGGTCAGGTGCTCGTCGCTGGTCACGTTGTCGGAGCCGAAGATGATCCGCCCGTGCCACTTGATGAAGAAGGCGCGGACCCTCTCGGGCGGGTGGCGCGAGAGCTCGCGAACGACCCACTTCGTGGCGCTCGCGTCGATCCATAGGTTGGCGTGCCGCGACAGCAGCCCGTCGAGGAAGCCAAGGTCCTCAGGGAATCCTCCCATGTGCGCGGCGACCCACTTGAGCCGCGGGTAGCGGTCGAGCACCTGCTCGAGGGTGTCGAAGTGCGAGCGCTTCGTCCCGTAGAGCGACGCGTCGGAGTACTTGGTCGCGAACCACGTGTCGGGATCCGCGACGTGCACCATGCATCGCATGCCGAGCTCGCCCGCGAGCTCCATCGTGCGCAGCCGCGCCGGCGAGTCGAGGTGGAAGAGGGTGGGGTCGCCAGCCTCTCGCGCAAGGTCGCGACCGCGGGGCGCTGCCCAGAACTTCACCATGCGCGCGCCGAGCGCGTGGTACGCGCGCACCCGATCCACGTAGGCGTCGCCATGCGCGCGGCGCCGGTCGGGGTCCCTGAAGTCGGGGAACGCGATGAACTCGATCCGGTCGCCGAGCACCGACTTGAGCGGCTCGATGTCATGCATGCCCGAGGTCATGCTGAAGATTCGGCCGATGCCGAACGCATCCATCGCCTCGCGCAGGATCGGCGCGGCGCGCGGACCGTTCACGTGCGCATGGAAGTCGATGATGGGTCGGGGACGCGGGGGCAGCGCACCCGCCTCGCGGCGGTAGTCGAGTCCGAACCTGTTCGAATCGCTGATGCGCCTACCGCTGGCGGTTGCGCACAGCGCTGCGGCGGTCGCGGATCGCTCGTTCGCGTGAGCCACGGGACCCAATCGTAGGACGCGCCTTGGCCACGTGCGGCACCGGCGCGGAGCGGGCGGGCTTTGCCGCCTCCGCGTGCCTCATCTCGCCGACATGATGGACGAGGCCGATGTAGACCTCGTAGTCGCCGTCGATGTCCATGTGACGCGTCATCTCGCAGTCGATCCAGCCGAGGCAGCGCGCAGGGACCGGCGTGCGGCTGGGAGTGAGGATGTGCGGGATCGTGAGGAACGGATCTGCCGTGTGATCCGGCGCGCGCTCGAACATTCGCGGAGTCAGCTTGTCGCCGCGGTCGAGGATGCAGAGCGTGAAGTTGCGGCTGTCGCGGATGATCGGCGAGAGGGGCTGGCCCTTCTCAAGCGCGACCATGACGAGCGGCGGGTTCATGGCGCACTGCTGAACGCACCGGACGATGACGCCGGTGCGAGCCTCGCCGTGTGCGGAGACCAGCAGGAAAGGTGCGCTCGGAATCCTGTCAATCACGTGCGCGATGCTCGCGCGGTCAGCAGGTGTCCAGTCGGTGTGCATGCGTGTGGCGACCGTGGTGGGGGAGAGTGGGTGTCCGCAGATCGCGGAACACATTCTTCACAACCATAGTGCGGTTGTGAAACTAATCCACAAATGCCTATGAGGAATGCATTTATGCATCATGCAATCAGTTATTGGTCAACGATGCGGCGGGGGATCTAGGGAAAATTTGGGCTTGAGTGTTGCAAAGTGGGGCACAGTGGGTATCTTTCACACGTGCCGATCAAGGCCCCGACCCATGCTCTTCGGAATCCACGAGCACTCACTCGACAGCAAGAATCGCTTGGCGATACCGAGCGCTGTGCGCGATGTGCTCCGGCCGGACGTGCATGGAGAGCGCTTCATCGCGGCGCCCGGGCTGAACGGATGTCTGTGGCTGTGGCCGGAGAAGACCTTCGAGCGCTGGGCGGCGTCGCAGGGACAGACGCTCTCGAATCCGGAGGAAGTCGCGCGGTTCGAGTTCCTGCTGTTCAGCCAGGCATCGAGCCTCTCGCTCGATCGTGTCGGTCGTGTGTGCCTGCCGGAGCGACTTGTCGCCCGGTACCGGCTTTCAGGAACGCTGGCGATTGCCGGCGTGCGGGATCACCTCGAGGTTCGCAACAAGGCGGAGATGGACGAGCTGATGTCTTCGCTCGAGCCCGCCTTCCTCGACTCCTGGCGCAAGGCGCGTCAGGCACTGGACGAACGGTCAGCATCAGGGAAGTGATGGATCGCTTCTCCGCTGACCAGTGCGCTTCGCCACGGATGGCGTAGCGATCGGAATCCGCCTGCGTCCGCAAGGATGCGCCGCAGGCAGTCGCCCAGCCATGGATGGCAGGGCATGGTGGCGCGGTACGGTCAGGATGACCTCGCCGCGCAGCTCTTCGGCAGGGGTCGGCTCGCTTCCGGCCCAAACTTTTCGTCGTCGCCCCCGCATCGGAACCCCGGTGCGGGGGCTTTCATTTGACGCCGAGAAGGTCTTTATTGGTCGAGCCGGAAAGGCTGGCCCGGCAGAGCCAAATTGTGAACTGGACCGCTTGGACCGCCCGATCCTCGCCGTACCCTCAAGAGACCCTTGAGCCCGGTCGATGAGACCGGACGCCCGCATGGAGAGCGCATGGTGCGCAATCGCGGCAAGGGTCGGTGCAACAGCACCAGGGCAGGAGGTCCGGTCGATGCTCGTCATCACGCGACGCGAAGGCGAAGAGTTCATCATCTGCGCGAGCGATGACGTCAAGACGCCTCTTGGCACGATCAAGATCACCTCGATCCGCGGCGACAGGGTTCGCCTGGCCCTCGAGTTCCCCGAGAACATCCGGATCTACCGCCGCGAGGTTGCAGAGCAGATCATCGCGTCGAAGACCGACGGCACCCCCGGTGCCTCGGTCGTGGGCCGCATTCGGCCCGCGGGCGAGGGCACAGCCTGAACGCAGGGTAGCGGGTGGCGGGGTCGCCATCGGTTGCGCGCGCGACCGCTTGAGTCCAGAGGGACCCGTCGGGCCAACTAGACAGCCTTGATGTCGGTGATGGCGGGGATGCGCGTCTTGATCGCCGACAGGATGCCGTGCTGGAGCGTCATTCCGCTTGAGGGGCATCCGATGCAGGCACCGTGCAGTCGCACCTCCACGATCCCGTCGCGGACACCCACGACCTCGATGTCGCCGCCGTCGGCCTGAATGTCGGGGCGCAGCATGTCCACGATCTCGCAGACCTCTGCGGCCAGCGGGTCCTTGCGAAGATCGGGTGATTCCCGTTTCACCGTCGGCAGTGTAGATCGCGATGCCGTCACGGAGCCGCCCCCACGAGTGTCGTCCGGGCCTGCTGGAACCGGACCCTGCCGCGCCTCACCTACACTGCACCCATGCGGCTTGCATGGATGCTCCGCCCACTGCTTAGAGGCATCGACTTCGGCATCCGTGGCGCACGGCGAGTGCCGGACGCCTGGCGGTCGGCGGTCATTGGATGTGCCGCTGTGGCGATCGGCGCCGTCAGTGGATGCACGGTCCAGGCGCCTAAGGATCCACTCAAGTCGCTTGCGAGGCCGGATCAGATCCCCGCGGTGCAGATTGCGGCGATGCAGGTCCTCGATGCGGAGCCCGCCAACGAGGACTACCGGCGTGCCCTTCGGCGCATCGTGATTCAGCCGGGATGGTCCGTCGGCCTCCGGCGCGAGGCCTGGGACCGGCTGGCGACGGGCGATCCCGCTGGGCTCAAGGAGGCGCTGGCGCTGTCGCTTCCCAAGATGGAGGCCTTCGAGTGGAGGCGCGAGGTCTGCGAGCGCATCGCGGCGGCGGGCTGGGACGATATGACTCCCACGCTGGTGCGCGCGCTCGCTGTGCCGCTGCCGCTGTGGATTCCCAAGCTCGAGGATCGCCCCGAGTACATCGCGATCATGGCGCTGCACGGTGACCGCGTCAGCGATGTGCTGTACGACCTCTTCCTGGGCGCAGATCCCATCAAGGAGTCGAACCTACGCGCGCGGTGCTGGGAGCTGCTGATCCTCACCGGGCAGCGCCAGCGGCTTGCGCAGCTCCTGGCGGACGATTCGAAGGCGACGAGCGACACGCTGGTGATTGACCTGCGCGCGTCCGCGCGCGACCTCGGGATCATGCCTGCCAATCGCGAGGAGATCCTGTGGATCCGGTCGCTGAGGACGCCGCCGTACCGCGCGTTCTGGAAGGAGGCCGTAGCCGCCGTGGCCAAGATGCCGGATGCGACGCGCGCGACGCTCTCCCCGAAGGACGTGCCGGTGGTCGTGGCCGCCGCACGCCACCAGCCCAGCCTGCTCGGCGCCTCACGCGAGGATCTGCTGCGCGAGCTCTCCGCCGCGCTTTCGGGCCCTGACACCAAGCGGTACACCGCAACCTTCGAGGGCTACGGCACCAAGGCTGCCGAGACGATCGGTGCGCACGCGGAATCGCTCACGTGGGGCGACCTCGCGGCGATCTCGCTGCTGCGGCAGGGGCTGCAGGTGCCGCAGGTGCGTGCGCACCTGTTCGACTTCGCGGACCGAGACCTGGCTGATCGCACCACGGAGTACGGCGGCATCGTGCGGCTCGATCCTGAGGGCAGGTTCGAGGTCGTCGAGTACCCGCCACGAGTGCGCGGCAGCGACGTGCGATTCGAGGCCTCGCAGGAGATGTTCGACGCGGGCTACGTCGGCCTGACGCACTTCCACTATCACGCGCAGGCCTACGAGAACCACCGCTACTGCGGGCCGCACCTGGGGGACTTCACGTACGCGGATGCGACGGGCGTCAATGGGCTGGTGCTGACCTTCGTCAGCCGCGATCGGATGAATGCCGACTACTACCGGCGCGGCCGGGTCGTCGTCGACCTCGGCGTGGTCGAGCGGCCGGGGGGATGATGTCCTGATGCGCACGCTGCCGTTCGTGAAGATGCATGGGATCGGCAACGACTACGTCTACGTGGATGGCTTTGCGCATGCGGTGCATGACGCGCCTGCGCTCGCGCGGCTCGTCAGCGACCGGCACTGCGGCATCGGGAGCGACGGCCTGATCGTGGTGGCGCCCCCGGACGACGCCGGCGCGGACGTGCGCATGCGGATGTTCAATTCGGATGGCAGCGAGGGCCAGATGTGCGGCAACGGCATCCGCTGCGTCGCGAAGTTCGCCATTGACCGTGGGCTCGCGCGCGAGAACCCGCTGCGTGTCCAGACCGGGCGCGGCGTCCTTGAGGTGCGATGGCATGCCGATGCCGATGGCCGGGTGTGCGGGGCCACGGTCGACATGGGAGAGCCGATTCTCCGGCCGCGCGAGATCCCCGTCGGGGTCGATGGGGAGCGGGCGATCGCATGGCCTTGGGGAGCGGCGCGCTGGCATGAGGCATCGCGCGCCGCAGGCATGGATCACGCGAGCGCAGAGCGCTGGATTCGGCAGTGCGCCATTGAGCCGGATGTGTCGTTCGTGTCGATGGGGAACCCGCACATGGTTGCATGGTGCGCCGATGCGGATGAGGTGCCGCTGGACCGCATCGGACCGGCGATCGAGGCGCTTCGCATCTTCCCGCAGCGCATCAATCTGCATGTGGTGCAGGTGCTGGACCGTGCCCAGGTGCGCATGCGCACCTGGGAGCGCGGATCAGGCATCACGCAGGCGTGCGGCACCGGCGCGTGCGCGGTGTGCGTGGCCGGCCAGCTCGAGGGCCGCCTGGTGTCCGACGTGCATGTGCGCCTTCCCGGGGGTGCGCTGCGCATCGCGTGGGCCGGCGCTGGCGCACCCGTGATGATGACAGGGCCTTCGGTCACGACATTCGAGGGCTGCGTTGACCTCGACGCCATCGGCGCGCCGCCCGGAGCGGTCGAGTCGCTGGAGCGAGTGCCATGAGCGACATGCGCGCGGCGGATGTCGCCGGTTGGATTGGCGCTCGCGAGCAGAGGTGGATTCGCGATCTTGAGGAGCTCGTGTCAATTCCCACGGGGTGGGGCGATCGCGATGGGCTCGAGCGCGCGCGGTCGTGGTGCGCCGCCCGAGCCGCGGCGCTTGGCGCGACCGTTGACCGCGTGGCCGGAGATCCTCGGCCCGACTGGCTTCGCGAGGGCGAGAGTGCCGGTGGATCGCGCGACGGCGGCGATGTGCTTGTCATCCGTGGAGGGGCAGTTGGTTCGCCAAGCCACGAGGCGTCAAGGGCCGCGTCGGCGGCGATCAGCGGTCCCGGCGGTTGCGCTGGACTGCGTGTGCTGCTCTCGTGCCACCTCGACACGGTGCACGACCCCCGCGGCGACTTCAGGGCGCTCGGGCCTGAGCAGGGCGGGCATCGCTGCGGTCCGGGTGCGGTCGACATGAAGGGGGGTGTGGTGGCGGCCCTTGCGGCGCTCGAGGCGGTGCGTGCGCTCGGCGTCCCGCTCCAGTGGACTCTTGCGCTCAACGCCGATGAGGAGGCCGGAAGCTTCGCGAGCATGCGTGCGCTGCGTGGCCTGGCGTCGCAGCACGACGTGGGGCTGGTGACCGAGCCGCCGATGCCCGACGGCGCGCTCGTCGTCGCGCGACCCGGCGCGGCGCAGTTCAGGATCGACGCCTTCGGCCGGGCGGCGCACGCCGGACGCGACTTTGCGGCGGGCATTTCCGCGGTGGGGCTTCTCGCAGGCGCAATCACGAGCGCGCTCGCCATCTCAGATGTGGGTGCGGGTCGCACGGTGAACATCGGTCCCATCGAAGGGGGTGAGGCGACCAACATCGTTCCGGACCGGGCGTCTGCGTGGGGCGCCATGAGGTTCAGGTCGCGCGGCGACGGCGAGCGCATGGGCAGTGCGCTCATGTCCCTCGCACATGGTGCCGAGGGCGATGTGCCTCGCATCGCGGTCAGGCTCGTGCACAACCGCCCACCCAAGGACGCGACGCCGCAGGTGCTCGGGCTTGCCGATCTGGCCATCGACTGCGCGCGCGAACTTGGCGTCGGGATGGGCACGGGCACAGGAAGCACGGGTGGCGTGTCGGATGCGAATGTGCTGCAGGACGTCGGGCTCCCATGCCTCGATGGGCTGGGCGTGAGGGGCGGCAACATGCACCGGCGCGACGAGTACATGGTCACCGCCAGCCTGGCGGAGCGCGCGTCGCTCCTTGCGCTGCTGATGGCCCGTCTTGCGCAGCGCCCCTCCGTACCATCTCGCCCATGACTCCGCAGACCCTTGAGGCGCCGAGGACCGCCATGCGACCGGGATTGCCCCTGATGGCCCGTCATCCCGCCGTGCAGGCTGCGATCGATGCGATCCTGGCCGAGCTCGAGCGCGCGCAGGCTGGCATCACGGGGGCGCGTCCGGCAGATCCTGCGCTTGCCGCGGAGGCGGCGGGCTGGATCGAGCGCAACCGCGCGGTTCGCGGCAACGCCACCTTCTACCCGTACGTGGGCGACGGCTTCGGCAAGGGTCCGCTCGTGCAGCTTGCCGACGGCAGCGTGAAGTGGGACATGATCAACGGGATCGGCGTCCACATGTTCGGCCACTGCGACCCGCGCATGGTCCGCGCGGCGCTCGAGGCCGGCCTCTCCGACCTCTGCCAGGAGGGGAACCTGCAGTTCAACGCCGATGTGCTCGCGATCTCCGAGCTGCTCGTGGCCGAGGCGGCTCGCACGAGCGGCATCCGCCACTGCTTCATCACCAACTCGGGCTGCATGGCCAACGAGAGCGCGCTCAAGGTGTGCCAGCAGAAGACCGGCGGCGCCCCACGCATCATCGCGTTCGCCGACTGCTTCATGGGCCGGTCCACCACGATGAGCCAGATCGGCGACGGTCCCGCGTACCGGCAGGGCGTGGCGCTCAACGTGCTCGTGGACTACATGCCCTTCTACGACCCGGCCCTGGGCGCGCGCTCGATCGAGATGGCGGCGTGGCACCTCAAGCAGACGATCGCGCGGTACCCCAAGCAGCACTCGTGCTTCATCGTCGAGCCGGTCCAGGGCGAGGGCGGCTTCAACACCGCGCCGCCCGAGTTCTTCCGCACGCTCATGGGCATCTGCCGCGATGCGGGCATTCCCGTGTGGGCCGATGAGGTGCAGAGCTTCGGCCGCACCGAGCGGATGTTCCACTTCGAGGCGCTTGGGGTGGGCGACCTCGTGGATGTGGTGACCGTGGGCAAGATGAGCCAGGTGTGCGCGTGCCTCATGACGCCCGAGATGAACCCCAAGCCTGGCCTGCTCTCAGGCACGTTCAGCTCGAGCGCAACCGCCTACCACGTAGGGCTCCGGGCGCTCGAGATCATGCGCGACGGCGGCTACTACGGCCCGAGCGGCCGCAACGCGACGCTGCATGCCGCCTTCCGCGAGCACGCAGACCGCCTCGTGAAGGCGCACCCGTCGTGCTTCCCGCCGGCGATGGATTCGCATGGCCGTGCGCAGCCCGCGCTCTTCGGAGGCACGGGCGGCATGATGCGCCTGACGCCATTCGGCGGCGACAAGGACCGCATCGTCAAGCTGCTTCATGCGATGTACGCCGATGGCGTGATCGCCTTCTACTGCGGGCACGGTCCCTACCACCTGCGGTTCCTCGCGCCAGTGGGGGTGATGGAGCCGCATCACCTCGAGCCAGTGTTCGAGATCATCGCGGGCGCCCTGAGAAAGGTGTCCTGATGTTCATCATCCGCCAGGCCACGATCGACGACATGGGGGAGCTGCTCAAGCTCTCGCGGCTTGTCCACTCGTTCAACCTGCCGCAGGACAAGGACGCGCTCGCGGCGAAGATCGCGAGAAGCCGGCGCTCCTTCGCCGGCCAGGCCGCGAGCGAGCGCGAGCGCGAGTTCGTCTTCGTGCTCGAGGACACCGAGTCCAGGAGCGTGATCGGCACCAGCAGCGTGTACTCGTGCATCTCCTGGCCCGGGCACCCTCACCTGTTCTTCCGGATGCGCAAGCGTGAGCACTACTCGAAGGACCTCGGCACGGGCCAGCTCCATGTGACGATCCAGCTCGACACCGACGAGTCCGGGCCGAGCGAGGTGGGCGGGCTCATCCTCGCGCCTGGCTACCGCAGGCATCCCGAGCGGCTCGGATGGATGCTGTCGATGGTCCGATTCCACTTCATCGGCCTGCACCGGCGCGACTTCAAGCAGCGGATACTCGCGGAGATGATGGGCGCCCTGACGCCCGACAGCCGCTCGAGCCTGTGGGACTACCTCGGTCGCCGCTTCATCAACCTGAGCTACACCGAGGCTGACACGTTCAACCAGCGCTCGAAGGAGTTCATCACGAGCCTCTTCCCGCGCACGGAGATCTACCTGTCGCTGCTCCCTCCGGAGGCCCGGCGCCTGGTGGGCACCGTGGGTGACGAGACGCAGCCGGCGCTGCGCATGCTTGAGCGCATCGGCTTCGTGAACCGTGACCACGTGGACCCGTTCGACGGCGGTCCGTACCTCGAGGCGCAGCGCGACGACATACCGGTGGTGCGCAGCACGTTCGCGCGAAACCTCGTGTCGGCGAGGCCCAAGGGCCGGAGCCTCCATGCGATCGTGAGTGCGCACGGCACACACGGGTTCAAGGCCACGCGCAGCAGGGTGATGCTGTCGCAGGACGGGGTCTGGCTTCCCTCGGAAACGGTGGGCGCGCTTTCGGCAAAGGTCGGCGACCGCATCGGCATCACGCTCATCGATGCGCATGGCCAGGCCGTGGACGCGCCAGCTGCCAGGGGCGCGGCGAAGTCGGGCAAGCGCGGCGCCGCAACGCGTCCGCGGCCCGGCGGCGGACCGTCGGCTCCGATGAGTGCGGCGCCCGCCCGGCGGGCGGGTCGTCGCCGATGATGCCGGTGCCTGCGGATCCCGCGCTGGGATGCTCAAGCGCACCCGCGCACTGGATTGGCGGTGCGTGGGAGCCGGTGGGCGACTCGTCGGCACAGCTTGCCGATCCAGGGCATGTCGTGCGCAGCGCAAACCCCGCGCACCCATCCGAGACGGTGTGGATTGGGCTGTGCGACCCGGAGGCTGCCGATCGGGCCGTGGCAGCGGCACGCGCCGCATGGCGCAACTGGCGCGATGCGGGCTTTGAGGCACGCAAGGCGATGTTGCTCGCTTGGCAGTCGGTGACCCAGCGTCACTCGGAGCGCATCGCACGGTGCATTACCCGCGAGATGGGCAAGACGCTCGCCGAGAGCAGGCTCGAGGCGAAGGCGCTTGGCGAGAAGGTGAGCGTCACGCTCGATCCGATCTCGCAAGGGCGAGTCAGCCCATACGAGGTGCCGATTGCGGAGACGCGGCGCGGGCTCTGCGGCTTCAGGCCGCACGGCGTCATGGCCGTGATCGCGCCCTTCAACTTCCCGGCGCATCTTGCCAACGGTCACTTCGTCCCGGCGATGCTTGCGGGCAACACCGTGGTGCTGAAGCCCAGCGAGCGCACGCCTGCTGTCGGACAGCTGCTTGCCGAGCTCTCCGATGAGGCCGGATTCCCGCCCGGCGTGTTCAACGTGGTGCAGGGAGGCGCTGCCACGGCGTCGCGCCTCGCGGGACATGCGGACGTCGATGGTGTGCTCTTCACGGGCTCATGGGCGGTGGGCCGGCGGATCCTCGAGGCGAACCTCGACCGTCCCGGCCGGATCGTCGCGCTCGAGATGGGCGGCAGCAATGCGGCGATCGTGTGCAGCGACTGCGACCTTCGTCAGGCGGTGATCGAGTGTGCGCGCGCCAGCTTTGCGACGACAGGCCAGCGCTGCACGTGCACGCGGAGGATCGTCGTGCACGAGGCCGTCGCGGGCCGGTTTGTGGCCGCACTCGGCAGGGCGGCCAGCACGCTGCTCATCGGGCCAGGCGATGCCGCAGAGCCGGTCTTCATGGGCCCGCTCGTCACCGAGCCTGCGATGAACTCGGCGCTGCAGTTCCAGCGCGCCCGTGCGCAGTCAGGGGCGAGGGTCGTGCTCCAGTCGGTGCGCGCGGACCGCGAGGGCTGGTTTGTCACGCCAGGCATCATCGAGGTGGACCGCTTCACGCGAGCCTCCGACCAGGAGGTCTTCGCGCCGATCGTGCAGGTGTCCGTCGCGCGCTGTGACGAGGATCTGGTTGAGCAGGCCAATGCGACCGAGTTTGGGCT
>JBIIIL010000239.1:0-3898 GCA_044234825.1 Phycisphaerales bacterium | reverse complement strand
TTCGCGCACCGTGGGCATCGTGCGCGCATTGTGGAGTGGGAGGATGGGACGGTGGACTGGCGCCACTTCGATGCGGCCATCGTCCGCTCCACCTGGAACTACGTGGCGCGGTATCGCGAGTTCATCGCGTGGATTGACCGCATCGCATCGCAGGTACGCCTCATCAATCCGCTGCCGACGCTCCGCTGGAACCTGCACAAGGGCTACCTGATCGAGCTGGCCAAGGCGGGAGTGCCGGTGGTGCCCACCGAGCTGGTGGCATCGGGTGCGCATCCCGACTGGAACGCGCTCTTCGCGTGCCACGGCGACCTGGTGATCAAGCCTGCGGTTTCTGCAGGGTCCTTCGCGACGATTCGCGTAGGCCGCGGCGATATCTCGTCCGCACATGCCCACCGCATTCAGCATCTTGATCGGGACCTGCTGGTGCAGCCGTTCCTCGAGTCCGTGATCAGCAACGGCGAATCCAATCTCGTGCACTTTGGGGGGCGCTTCTCGCACGCGATCCACAAGGGGGCACGCTGGGCAGGCGACGATGAGCAGTCACGCGGGCTTGTGGATCCAGATCGTGCGGAACTCGAGCTCGCCGCGCACGCGCTTGCGGCCGCGGAGTCGCGTGGGCACGGACCTCTCGCCTACGCGCGCGTCGACATGGCGCGCGGACCGTCGGGCACGCCACTGGTGATGGAGCTGGAGGTCGCGGAGCCTTCGCTCTTCCTGGACTGCGCGCCCGACCGCGCGCCGATGTTCGTGGAGGCTGTCGAGCGCTGCACGGCAGCTACTCGTGGGGCAAGCCTGTGACCAGCGCTACTTGGTCAGCACGTCCACCGAATCGATGGAGCCGCGAAGGAATGGCGCGAGCGCACTCGGCGTGAGCCGCTGGGCGGACGATGGATCTGACTTGAGGTGAAGGTCGAAGAACGCGAGCGTCGCGGCCCGCACAACCGGCTGTACGTCAGCGCGGGTGGACGACGGGAGCGCGCGGTCGTCGCTACCGCTCGAATCCGAGAAGTCGAGGTGGTTGGCGTTCGAGAGCCAGAGAAGCCTATGGTCGCCCTTGGGCCACAGCGCGAACGCAGCCTTGCGGTCCTCCGCTGTGCGACCCGCCTGCTGGATGTCCCTCGATCCAGAGATGCCCATGAGCGGCACGCGCAGGCTTGCGAAGCTCTCGGGGATGAAGAACGGCTCTCCGGCGCCCTGCGGCGAGAGCGCCACGCCACATCGCACGCGCGGATCGAAGAGGTCCGGTCCGAGTCCCTTGCCAGGTGCAACAGCGGGCTCGAGCCAGTCGAGGGCCGGCCGCATGCCGCAGGCGGCCATCGTGGTGTAGGCCCCGTAGGAATGTCCCATCGCGCCAACGCGCGACAGGTCAAGACGGCCCTTGAGCCGTTCGTGTCCGCCGTTCCACTCAGCTGCCCGGTCGATCGCGAACGCGACATCCTTCGGGCGCGTGAGCACCTCATCGGCATCGCGGGTCATCGCCTCGATGTTCCTCATGGGCCGGAAGCCCTGCATGAGCCGTTCACGATTGCTTCCCACGTGTTCGATGCACAGCACCGCGTAGCCGTGTGCGGCGAGATGCTGGGCCTGCGCGAAGTGAGTGTCCCAGCTGCCGCCTGCCCCATGCGATGCGACAACCACCGGATAGGGGCCGCCGCCCGCAGGCACATGCACCTTGATGGGCACTCGTCGACCGCCCGCGCCGGGTGAGCGGCCCGGGCCAGCCGGCTCCTTCGGTTGCGGCACCCCCGGTGCGATCCCAGGTCTTGTGGGGTCGACCAGTTCGGGGAACTCGATCACGTCGACCTTAAGGGGCACTGGAGTGGCCGCCGCACTGGCGCCTGGCATGGGTGCGGCAGCCTTGGTCACGCCCCTCGCGCGCGACTTGTCGGCGAAGAACTTCCACACACGCTCCGCGCCGGAGAATGCCATGATGGGACTGTTTCCCTCGCGGCGCTGCGGTGCGCCCGGCCAGCCGTGGCCGCCCGCGCTGTCGACCACCTGCTCGGTGACGGCGCCGCCATCGCCTGCTGCATAGGTGGTGGTGGTGACGGTCCCCGCGGTGCTCGTCACACCTGGCCGCACCGACTTGTTGGCCCTCACCCAGAAGTCAACGACATCCTGCACCGGCTTGTACGCCGCAGTCTGCGCCCGGCGGACCAGCTGGTTCCTGCTCATGCCGCCTTCGATCGGCACTTCCTCGTCCTTGGCGCCGTTGATGATGAGGATCGGCAGCGGCACGGCGGGGGACTGTTCAAGCGTGAACATCGATGCCACGACCGGGGCGACTGCGGCAAGCCGCTGAGCGCGCGCGACCGCATAGACGAAGGTCATCATCCCTCCGTTGGAGCCGCCCGTCATGTAGATGCGGCTCGGATCGGCGCCATAGTCGCGCACCAGCGTGTCGATGAGCGTGTCGAAGTAGGCAATGTCGTCCGCCTCCCCCACCTGGCGGCGAAGAAGAAATCCCGTGTTCCACGCATAGCGACCGCCGCCAAAGTCGGTTCCTTCGGGATAGACCGCCATGAATCCCTCGGTGCGCGCGAGAGCATCGAATCCTGCACGCCTCCGCATCGCGTCGGCGTTCCCCATGCCGCCGTGCAGGATCAGGACGGCTGGCCGCGTCTGGCCTGGCGGCGGCACATTCGCCACGATCGCGCGCCGGTCCGCGCCTCCAGCCTCTATCGCGATCTCCCCATCTGTGCGCGCAACCGAAGTCGCGCCCTTGCCGAACGCGCGTCGGTAGAACTCCCAGTTTCGCTCGCCGAGCGCGTCGAGCGTCCGCATCGGATCGTGCTCGATGCCCTTGAGGACGATCCACTCATGCGGGATGTTCAGTCCGTCAAGGTGCCGGTGGAACTCCTCGTTGAGCGCGAAGGTGCCGTCGCGGTCGCCGACTGCGATGCGCACCATCGAGCCAGCCGCGATCGTGGCGGCATTCTGCGCAGCGATCTCCCAAGGGCTGACCGCGCGGAAGTGGGCGCGGTCGCCGTACACGCGTGTGAGCAGGCCGTCGCGCGCGCGAGGGTTTGCGCGCGGCGTCCTCTCGAAGTCAGGATCCAGGGGTCCTGCGCCGAGCATGGAGACGGCGCGGAACAGCTGCGGAAACTTGAACCCCAGGCGTGCGGCGCCGTAGCCGCCCATGCTGAACCCATCGAGCAGCCGTCCGTCGCGCGTCGCGACCGTGCGCAGCGTCGCGTCGATGTGCGGCACGAGATCCTTGACGATCATCGACTCGACAGGCGCGGAGCCGTCCTTCCAGTCGACGTACATGCCCTCCACGAGCCCATTGACGAAGACCGCAAGAAACGGAGGCGCCTTGCCTGCCTCGATCGCATCATCGAAAAGCCTGGCAAGCTGGGGGATTCCCGCGATTCCGCCGCCCGAGCCATGCAGCCAGTACACGACGGGGAACCGTGCACGGTCATCGCGCGCATAGGCGGCGGGGGTGTAGAGGTGATAGCTGACCTTCGCCTGTGCAGCCGTGCTGTCGAAGGTGTGGAACGAGACACGGGGTGCCGGGACGGCAGGCGTGACCCACGCCGGTGCGGTTCGGCCCGCATCGGGGCCCCGCGAGGCGTCCTGGCCGGCAGCTGAGCTCGCCACTGGGCCGAGTGCAGCCACGAGCGCACAGAGTGCCGCGCACGCGTGAGTCAGCATCGCGCGTCCTCGCCGCAGGCCATTCCGACTGGAGATGAGAGCGCCATCATGCATCGAAGTCATCGTCGGCCAGCACGCCACCGCTGTCGGAATCCTCCACGATCCTGAAGGTCCACCGGATTCAGGGGATCCTCGTCGACGAGGTAGTACTCGATGTACCCCAGCATCATCTCGTCGGTGGTCTGGGGTCCCCATCGCACAGTCCTGGTGGGATCGGGATTTGCCGGGTTGTCGGCACTGT
>JBIIIL010000238.1:0-3899 GCA_044234825.1 Phycisphaerales bacterium | reverse complement strand
CAGCCGTGCCGACTGCGCCGAAGAGGACGGCTCGCGTGACCAGCGTCATGTCCGCATCGGGCATCACGATGATCGCGTTGTTGCCGCCGAGCTCCAGCAGCGTGCGGCCCAGGCGCGCACCAACCACCTCGGCCACGCGGCGGCCCATGCGGCACGACCCGGTCGCGCTCACGAGCGGGATCCGCCGGTCCGCGACCATCGGCTCGCCCACCTCGCTGTCGGTGCCGATCACGAGGCAGAAGACGTCCGCCGGGTCGATCGGCGCGCCACCGACGGTGCCGGTCGGCCTGAAGATCTCCTGCGTGCGCATGACCTCGCGGGCGATCTCGTTGCTGGCGATCGCCACAAGCGGCGTAAGCAGGCTTGGCTTCCAGAGGTTCACGTCGCCGCACACCGCGGCCACCATCGCGTTCCACGCCCACACCGCGCACGGGAAGTTGAACGCGGTGATGATGCCGACGGTGCCGAGCGGGTGCCACTGCTCGTACATGCGGTGGCTGGCGCGCTCGCTGTGCATCGACAGCCCGCAGAGCTGTCGTGACATGCCGACGGAGAAGTCGGCGATGTCGATGGCCTCCTGCACCTCGCCGAGGCCCTCGGCGCGGATCTTGCCCATCTCGAGCGAGACGAGCTCGCCCAGCGGCTCCTTCTGCGCGCGGAACGCCTCGCCGATGCGGCGCACGATCTCGCCGCGCTTGGGCGCGGGCAGCATGCGCCACTGCGCGAACACCGCCTGGCAGCGCTCAATCGCCGCCGCGAGCTCCGCGCGCGATGCGAGCTTCACCGTCGCCAGCGGCTTGCCCGTGGCCGGGTTGTCGGTGACGACGTGGCCTGCAGGCGCGGCGGCCCCGGATGCGGGCGGCGCCGACACGAGCGGGTGCCGGTCGAGCCCCAGCCTCTGCAGCAGGGGATGGAAGCTTGACGAGGCTCGCGACGCGGTGGCGGTGCTCATCGGATCTCCTTGGTTCTGCGTGGCTCTCGCGGCCGCGGGGTGCGCCGAATCCGGCGCGCCGGGCCTCGATCAAGGGCGGGAGGTCAGTTCGGCTTGGCCGGATCGGCTGGCTTGGACGGGGGCTCGGCCGGCTTCGCCGGCTCCGTGGCCTTCGCGGCGGCGCTGCCTGCCGGCGCGGCGCCTGCAGCCGCGTCCTTGGCGGCCGGCGGCATTGGCGCGGGCCGCGTCGGGAACCACTCGGCCTTCTCGACGATGATCGCCTGGCGCGGCACATCCCGCATGCCCTTGCTCATGCCCGTCGGCACCTTTGCCATCTCGTCAACCACGTCCATGCCCTCCACCACCGAGCCGAACACCGCGTAGCCGGCGCCGTCCCGCGGCATGTCGAGCATGCCGTTGTCGACGAGGTTGATGAAGAACTGGCTGGTGCCGCTGTCGGGCCGGTTGCCCTGGCGCGCCATCGAGAGCGTGCCGCGCGCGTTCTTCAGCCCGTTCTGCCACTCGTTCTTGATGCCCTCGCGGGTCTTCTTCTGCACCATGTCCGTGGTGAAGCCGCCGCCCTGCACCACGAAGCCGGGGATGATGCGGTGGAAGCACGTGCCGTCGTAGAAGCCGCTCTTGGCGTACTCGGCGAAGTTCGCGGCGCTGATCGGGGCATTCGTCTCGTCGAGCTCGATGAGGATCGGGCCCATGCTCGTCAGGAAGCGCACGTACGACACCTTCTGCTTGACCGGCGCCGCGGGAGCGGGTGCAGGCGCCGCTGCGTCCGGCGCTCCGGGCAGCGTGGGCTTGACCGGCTCCGCCTGGCGAGGGAGCGCGGAGGCGGAGAGCGCGCCGCACGCGGCGAGCGAGGCGGCAAGGATCGCGATGCGGGACGGGAGGCGTGAGTTGGTCATGGAGGTCTTCCGGGGGTCGTCGGGTGGCGGCGCCGAAGCGCACGAGCGCCTCATGCTATGAGCGAACGCCTAGGATCGCACGATGCTCGCGCCCGCGCGTTTCCTGCTCGACATGCTCAGCTCGGTCCGATTCGGGATCGCGCTGCTGGCGGTCCTGTTCGTCTACATGAGCGCAGGCAGCGCGGGCATCGTGTACCCGGAGCATCCCAATGTCCTTCACCCGGACGCATGGGCGCATGACCAGCTCCGGCAGTGGCGCCCCTTCGAGATGACCGAGTTCGAGTGGTTCCACTGGTGGCCCTTCGACCTGATGATTGGCCTGCTCGCGGCCAACATCGTGGTCACGACGCTGCGGCGGATCCCGCTGAAGCCCGTCAACTACGGCGTGTGGATGATCCATGCGGGAATCATCGTGCTGATCGCGGGCAGCTTCATCTACTTCAACTCCAAGGTCGAGGGCGATGCGCCCGTCGCGCGGCGCAAGGTCGTGCTGGCGCTGGCGGACGGAAGCGACACGGTGGAGCTGCTCGCGTCTCCAGGGGCGCGCGCATCGCTCGGCGCCGGCGCGGGTCGCTACGAGGTCGAGGTCGCGTCCATCGACCCCTCGTGGGAGATCCTGACGGGAGACGATGCGGGCTCGCGCGCCTACTCCGTCACGCTCATGGTGCAGTCGCCGACGCGGCAGTTCATGCGCCAGCTCGTCGACGGGAAGCCCGAGTACACGGAGGACCTGGTCCTCACATCCGATCCGCAGCAGCCCATGAAGCGCGCGCGCAAGGAGCTGGGTGCGCCGATCGTCGACGACGCGATCGTCATGTCGATGGCGTACGAGAGCCAGGGGTGGTTCTACCTGCGCAACGACCTCGCCAAGAGCTGGGCCATCTACGTGAGGCGGCCCGGCGAGTCCGCGTGGGTCGAGCGGCGGGTGAGCGGCCTTCCGCTCTACAACGACTACATCGCCGACCGCGCGCATGTGTTCGAGGCCCCTGGCGCGCCGCCACTGCCGATCGACCCCATCGATGTGGCAGTGCCCGCGACCGACTCGCGCGACCCCTGCCCGGACGTCACCTTCCGGCTGACAGGGTTCCTGCGATACGCGCAGACGCGCTCGCGGCTCGTGTCTGGCGCGTCCACGTCGCCCCTCAACCCGGTGGCCACCGTCGAGATGACCGATCCCGACGGCAAGCGCGCGTCGTTCACGCTTGCGGCGTTCGAGCCTCCGTCCGAGAGCGAGCCTCAGGGGCTGCTGCGCCTGCGCTGGGCTCCTGACGAGGCGTCATTCGACCGGATGACTGCGCCTGCGACGCTCGCGATCCGCATCCCGGCCGCGGGCATCGACACGCGCGTGTCGCTGCGCGACATCAAGGAGCCGGACGGGCAGGGCGAGCCCGCGTGGCGGGCGCTTGGCGCCGAGGGGACGCCGTGGGCATGGCGGCTGATCGCCGTGCAGGAGGACCTGCCGGTCGGTGCGCGCGCCGCGAGCGTCGCCGTCGTGGAGTTCCGCACGCCACGCGGCACGATTCGCCGCTGGGTGTTCGACGACCCCGCCCTCACGCGCGACGTGAAGGGAGATGGCGCGGGCGATGCGATGCATGGCGGGGGACCGGTGACGCCCGACCCCGCTGTCGAGGCGACCTTTGCGCCGGGCTCGGGGCGTGCGCTCGTGACGCTCATGGCAGGACCTGAGCCAGACCGCCTGCGACTCGTGTCGTCGGTGCTGCCGGGAGAGCCGCGCGTGCAGCCGGTGACGGTCGGCCAGGCGCTGACGCTCCCGGCGGGGATCACGATGCGCGTGTCGAGCTTCGACGAGCGCGCAGTCGTGGAGACTCGCCCATTTGTCGTGCCGAGGTCGCAGCGCGTGCGCGACGCGCGCGAGCTGTTCGCGCAGGTCCGCCTGCAGGCGCCGGACGGCCGGAGCCAGTGGCTCGAGTACAGCCCGTATCCCTTCGATGACCAGAGGTTCGCGCTTCGGCGCCACCCATTCCGGCCGGTCACCGTGACCCTCAGCGACGGCCGGCAGGTCGAGGTGCTCTTCTCCCGGCAGAGGCTTC
>JBIIIL010000236.1:0-3931 GCA_044234825.1 Phycisphaerales bacterium | reverse complement strand
GGGCGATCGTCTCCCGGGGTAGCGTGAGGCGCATCCATGCGGGTCGAGGCGATACTCGTCGAAGGGACGGAGCCTTGCGCGATCGAGGCTGCCAGGTCGCCGGTGCCGCTTGTGCGTGTGGCACGCACCATTGCCGCGATCGAGCCTCACGAAGTGGATGCCTATCGGCGACATCAGGTGCTGCGTGCCGGACTCCATGCCCCTGCCTACCCCATTCCGCTGCTCGACTCCGAGATACGGCGCATCCTCGCATGCAGGCTGGGCTGGAGGGCGGTGCTGGAACTCACGCTCGATGCGGGGCTCGTGGCGCTTGGCGACGTGCCCTGCAAGGGCGCCCCTCTCGACCAGACGCTCGAAGCGGTGATTGCCTCCATCCGCCCGCGCGATCTGGTCGTGCTGACCCCGCGACCTCGACAGCCTTTCGCCGGCGCGCACGCCGACGCTCCGGCGATCGTCGAAGACCACCTTCCCCATGTGGGAATGGGACTGCACGTTGTCGGAAGGGAGGCTGCAGCGCTGCTTCTGGCCGCGACCGATGCGGTAGACCGCCCCTTGGAGAGGCTTCTCGGCATGCCGTGGGTCCACGGCGTGCGGGAACTTCATGCTTGGCCCGGGATGGCCTTCGAGGCCAGCGCCGCGCGATCCGCGCCGACCGCGCAGCCCTCGGCATTCGCGGGGACACGAGGAGCGGTCGCTCGTGCGAGGCTTGCGGCACATGACGTGGCGGTGCGACGCGCGCGTCGCGCATGGCAAGGGTCGCACAGGCTCGACTGCTCGCGCTGCTCGGTTGCAGGCATCCGGAAGTGCCTCGCGCAGCGCGTGATCGCTGCGCAACCATCGCCTGTTCCGTCGACTCGGAAGCGGATCAAGAACGCCCTCGCAGACCTCGTGCGGCGCCGCCAACCGGCGACAGCCCTCCCGCTTCCGACCGTGATTCTCGCAGGAGCGATGCGCGGCGGCACGACTTCGCTCTTCTCCTGGCTTGCCCAGCATCCGCAAGTGGTGGCCTCCCAGCGGAAGGAGGTGCACTTCTTTGACCTCGAGTTCGCACGAGGGCCTGACTGGTACCGACGCCAGTTCGCTGGCGGCAGGCATCCGGCGCTGAGGCGGCTCGAGGCAACCCCTTACTACATGTTCGAGCCAAGGGTGCCGCAGCGGATGCGGGACCTGATCCCGGATGCGCGGATCGTGTGCCTGCTGCGCGATCCTGTGGAGCGCGCCCTGTCGCACTACCTCAAGAACCGGCGAGACGGACGCGAGCCGCTGAGCTTCTCGGATGCCCTTTCCGCGGAGGACGAACGGATGGAGGGCGAGGAGGAGCGGCTTCTTGCGGATCCTGCCTACAGAAGCCGGGTGCACCAGCACTACTCGTATCGCCGGCGCGGCTACTACGCGGACCAGATCCAACGATTGCACTCGCACTTCCCGAAGGAGCAGATTCTCCTCGTCGACGCCGGCGCGCTCTTCGCGCACCCTGCGCGGACGGTCGCCCGCGTGGTGTCCTTCCTGGGACTCGATCCATGGGAGCCGCGATCCTTCCCGGTGCGCAACGCGACCTCGCGCGAGAGTCCCCTCTCGGAATCCGAACGCGCCCGCTGGACTGCTCACTTCGCGCCTCATGAGAGGAGGCTCGAATCCATGATCGGCTGGTGCCCCTCATGCCCGAGCGGAGACATGTGATGGAGCGGATTGCCGCAATCGTGATGACCTGCCAGCGATACATGCCGATCGCCGAGCACATGATCGACTGCTACCGCGACCGGTGGCCCAGCCACCCGTTCCTGTTCAGGCTCCCGGACGGCACGGCATCACGTGAGCTTGCCCGGCGCCACACTGGCCAGGTTGAGCTCGTTCCCACGGACGAGGGAGAGGCACGAGGCAAGTTCCGCGCTTCGGTGCTTGGCTTGCTCGATGGGATTCATGACGACACTTGGGTGTACTGGTGCATCGACGACAAGTATGTGGAGTGGATCGACGTCCGAGTGGCCCAGTCGGTCGTCGAGATGGTCTCCTCCATCGATGACCCCGCGTGGTCAGGCGTGTGCTTCGCCCGCGCGAGGCATCTCGAGCGGCGCACGAGCGGGAACGATGCCGCCGTGAAGTGGCGCACCCTGACCCTGACACGGAGATTCGACTACCGCCAGATCTGGCTGCACCAGTTCCTTCGCGCGAAGGTCCTGCGCACGCTCTTCAGCGGGTTTCCCCAAGTCATCAGCGCCGCGAAGCAGATGGATGCCCTGCATCGGGCCGCCCAACTGCCCGACGGGCATCGGCTGTACGTGCTTGACCGCAACGCGGTGGTGTTCGGCGAAAGCACCATTGCCGGTCGCCTGACAGCCAACTGCGCCGCACGCATGCGCGCGCGACGTGGCGTCCCGCGCGGCTTCGAAGTCGATTCGGCATGGGTGACGATCGGGCAGCGCCCTACCCGGGCAGGTCGATTGGCGGATTCTGTCCGACGCCGCCTGTCGCGGCTGGGGGCGCTTGTCGCTTCGGGCGCCAAGCGTCCCTGAAGCTCGCTGCCCAGCGAGCGACGCTCCGCACACGGCTCCGCACGTAGCATTTGGGCATGTGGGTCTTCTGCGGAGGCATGTTCCGTTCTGGCTCGACAGTGCAGTACCAGATCGCGAGCCACATCGTCGAGAGACTCGGCATCGGGCAGAGGGTTGGCCGCTTCGCCCCTGACGACTTCGACGAGGCGCGCGACGCCTACAGGCACCACTGCGGATTGCTTGTCTTCAAGAGCCACGGCGTCTCGCGCGCGATTCGCGAAGAGCTCGTCGCCAACGGCGGCCATGTGATCACCGTGCACCGGGACATCCGCGATGTCGCAGCCTCTGCGATGCGGAAGAACGCGTGGAGCTTCGGGCACATCTGGAGGAAGGGCCTTCTTGACCGATGGACGAGGAGGTTCGAGGAGTGGGCCACGCTGCCTGGGGCACTGGTGTCCCGCTATGACAGCATGACATCGGCGCTTGAGGAGGAGTCCATCCGGATCGGACGGCATGTCGGTGCGGAGATTGGCCCCGACCTCGCGCATGACATCAGCCGCGAGTACTCGCTCGACAGGCAGCGGGAGCGCACCTCGGAAGTGGCGGCTCGGATCGGTCGACAGGAGCTGTCGACCAAGTACGACGAGTTCAGCCAGCTCCACTACAACCACATCGCCTCCGGCGAGATCGGCATCTTCCGGCAGGTGCTGCGCCCGGAGGAAGTTCGCGCTGTAGAGGACGCCTGCGGACCCTGGATGCTCCGGTGGGGCTACGCCCTTGAATCGCCTTCGCTGAGCCTGTTCGGCCGCGCCCGGAGGGCATGGCTTGGGTGCGCGGGAAGGCCTGCGCAGGCGGCTCCTGCCCCCTTGTCGGGGCGTTCGGAAGCTCCCCTCGGCACCTCCTGAGCACCGCAAAAAAGAACCCGCCCCGCGTTGCCGCGGGGCGGGTCTCCTATTTTGACTTGGACTGCACTCGAAGCAGCCGAGTCACCCCATCCTCTCCAGCCGCCCCCTCTGGGGGGTTGTGCGGCGGCCGAGAGCGCACACTATTCGCTCTCAGCAGATGGCGATGTAGCTCAGGATGGTGAGTAGCGCCAGCTTCCGGCGCGTGCTCTCCAGTGTGATCACCTTTGAAAGGACTGACATGGCTGGGGTTGGGTCCACGAGGAACCTACACTCGCACGATGCCCGAGAAACGGCGGCTGTCTAGCCGAACCATGCGACTTTTCGCATCTCTGGTGGCTTTCACGGGCGGATTTATTGCCTCCGCCGGGGATCCCCCCCTGCCAGCCCCAAGCCCAACTGTCGTGGCCACCGAGGGTTGGCTCGACGCCCGCGGATGGCTCGACAAGGGCGAAACCCCCGCCGAACCGCGTCCTGTGCCCAACGCGCGCGTCGTCGCCGCCAGCATCCGCCGCGACGGCACACTCATCGGCGTCG
>JBIIIL010000237.1:0-3931 GCA_044234825.1 Phycisphaerales bacterium | reverse complement strand
GCGAGATCCTGACCACGGCGCAGGGTCCGGGCGGGCAGAACGTCAACAAGGTGGCGACGGCGGTGCACCTGATCCACGAGCCCACCGGCATTGAGGTGCGCATGCAGGAGACGCGCAGCCAGCTCCAGAACCGCGACAAGGCGTGGCGCTTGCTGCGCGCGCGCGTGCATGAGCATCGCCGGCAGGAGGTGATTGCGCGGCGCACGGAGGCGCGCAACGCGATGATCGGTTCAGGGGACCGCGCCGAGAAGATCCGCACCTACCGCTTCAAGGAGAATGTCGCGGTGGACCACCGGATCGAGCAGTCCTTCAACCTGCAGCGGCTGCTTGCGGGCGACATGGACGAGCTGGTTGAGGCGCTCGTGGCCAAGGACGTCGCGGACCGCATCGCGGCGCTGTGAGCAGGGGATCACATCCCGTGCGCAGCGCGCATCCACGCATCGAGGTGGCGCGTCACGAATGCGTCCACCCCCGCCGCAGTGCCGGGCGCATGGGCGCCGCGGATGCACACGCGAAGGTTGTCCAGCTGCGGATCCATGCGGATCTCGTACTGCCCGTCAACGACCACGCACTGAGGCAGCCCCAACGCGAACTGCGCCACGGCAGCGTTCGTGCTCGACTCGCCGATCGCGATGCATGGCCGCTCGGCGAGGTCGGCGTCGCCGGCGAGCCAGAGGTCGGTCACCGTCAGCACCAGCGTGTCGCCCCGCTCCTCGGCGCGGTGCGCCGCGAGCCAGTCGCGCATCGATGTCGCGAGCCGCTGCGCGAGCGGCCGGTGCTCGATCTCCGCGCGCGGGCTTGCGCCCACCGCGATGCAGAGCGCCTGATCGGTGTCGATGGGCGTGACGGGAGCGTTCATGGCGAACCTTGTGCGGGAGTCGGGATGGATGCGGGAGCCGACGTGCTCGTCGCGGGTGCCGCCGGGGACTTGGCGCCCGAGGAAGCCGTCGCTGCCGCATCGGGCCTCGCGGGCGCCGGCCGCACGGTCGCGAAGACCAGCACCTCCTGCGACTTGCTGGGCATCGAGAGCTTCGCAGGAAGGATCAGGAGTCCCTCGTGACCCGCGCGCGGCGTCACGGTGATCGTGGCCCGCGTGCCCCCCTCGACCGCATCCACCCGCTCGACATCGAGCGTCGCGCTCGGCGACAGTGACTCGACCGACAGGATCGGCTCCTGGGGGTCGAGGCTCGTGAAGGCCACGGTGCCCTTCGATCCGGGGTCGATGCGCCCCGCGCTCGCGCGGTAGTCGGCGAGCCGCGAGGAGAGCTTGGCCGACACTGACTCGTGCCGCACCTTGAGGTCCACAAGCGGGGACTCGGGATGGTCGGTCTCGATGATCCAGAAGGACGGAAGGTCGCGGCTGGCATCGCCGAGGTCGTAGCTCAGCAAGTAGGTGCTGCGCGGCTCATCGGTCGCCGAGTTCCATCCTCCGATCACGGGATCGGCCCCATGCGCAGAGAGGATTCGAAACGGGCGCTTGTCGATGCTCTCGACCACCAGGCGACCGCTGAGGTTCTTGCCGCCCACGCAGTTGAGGTATGCCGGCACTGCACGCACGGCCTGCGACACCTCGCCCTTGACCTTGATCTCGATCGGTGCAGGAGAACCTTCGACGAGCACGCGGATTGTCGATGTGCGCACGCCCGGCACGGGCGCACCCTCGAGGGTCGCATCGAAGGTGGCGGTGCCACCAGCCGGTATCTCACGCCCCACGATGTCGCTGGTGGTCGTGCACTTGCAGCTGGGCGTGACGGCGAGCACTCGTACCGGCTCGGTGCCGTTGTTCCTGAGCGTGACGGTGCCGACGGCGCTGTGGTTGGGCCGCATGAACCCCAGGTCGAGGTTCGTGGGGGTGGCCACCACGGTGGATGGGGCGGTGGATCGCTCGGGGACGGGCCGTGGAGGAGCGGTGCGTGTGGGCGTTGCCTGGGCCCCCGAAGGGTCGGCCGGAACCGTGCCCTGGGGCAATCCGGCCCCTAGGCAGGGGGCGAGAACTGCGGCGGCCACGCAGAGGGGGATCAGGACGGACATTTTGGTCAGTCTAGAGGGTGCACTTCCGCATGAATTTTGATGCTTGCCACTTGGCGAACGTGGGACCGGGGCTATGTTCCCCTCCGCAGGGGAAACCCTGCCTCGGCAAGAACTCGGCGTGAGAGAGATGACTCCTCCCCGCGCTCCTGCCGCGATAACGAGCCCTTTTCCCTCCCTCCGCCCCCGGACCGCAAGGTCCGGGGGTTTTTCGTATGCGCCGGCCGGCGAGCCACCCCGCTATGCTCCGGAATTCCCCCTCCAGGAGCTCTCTCCCCGATGAATTCGACTGATCTCCGGCCAGGCATGGCCATCAAGCTCGACGGACGCATGTGGGTCATCACCCAGTACACCCACGTCACGCCGGGCAACCTGCGCGCCTTCGTCCAGATCAAGATCAAGGACATCGAGAAGGGCACGATCATCGAGAAGCGGCTGCGCTCCGGCGAGAGCGTCGAGCAGGTCGAGCTCGACCGCCGTCCGATGGAGTACCTCTACGCGGACGGCAAGAAGTTCGTCTTCATGGACGAGCAGAACTACGAGCAGTCGGAGTTCGACGCGTCAGTGGTCGGCGAGATGCCGCTCTACGTGCTGCCCAACACCAAGCTGGTCGTGCTGTGGTGCGACGGCAAGCCCGTGTCGGTCGAGATGCCCAATGTCGTCGAGCTGACGGTCACCGACACCCCGCCCGGAATCAAGGGCGCGACAGCGACCAACCAGCTCAAGGAGGCGACGCTCGAGACCGGCCTCAAGACGCGCGTGCCCCCCTTCATCACCAACGGCGAGAAGGTGCGCATCAACACGGTCGACGGCAGCTACAACTCGCGCGCCTGATTGGGCGTGCAGCGGCAGTCATCGCGGCGACGCATCGCGCGCCGGGGCAGCTGCGGCGCACGAGACGGGCGCTCCGGTGTCCGGGTCGCGCGCGTCGGGCGCTGTCCACGCGCGCCAGAGACGGGCGAACTCGCCGTCGACGCCATCGAAGCCCAACCGCAGCGAACCTCCCGGACCTGCGAGATGCACGCCGACGACGCCCCACCGCACGCGTGTGGTCGAGCCGCTCGCGATCACGACCATCACGCTGTCCGCACGTGTCCACGTGACGTGCCTGCCACGGCCGCGGTTCCACCGCACCCATCCCGGACCGCACCAGAACGGCGCGTCGGCAGGTCCGGCGCGGTCTGCACGCCACCTCGCGAAGCGCGAGCCGAGGATGGCGTTGGAGAGGAAGAAGAGGCCGGTCAGCAACTGGGGTATGGCGAGGGCCGCCATGGGCATCTTCAGCTGCATCACCGCCGGCAACTGCCCCGCGAACCCCACGATCATCATGGCTCCCGCAATGCCCGACAGGATTCGCCTGCCCCGGTGTCCCCTGCCCAGCGTCTGCACGATGGCCTCCGGCTCGAGCAGCCCTTGTGCCGGCGCGATTGCGTCCACCTTGGGCATGAGCCCACGCGACACCACGGTCATCGGGGCGGGCAGCCCCGCGGCGGAGGCCCGCGCCCGGCTGGCGCTCGTCCACAGTCCCAGCGACGCATGAGGGCCCGACCGCCCGCACACCCTCACCAGCGCAGCAGCGACATCACCGGACCCCGCACCGGCAATCGCACCGCATGCGTCGCGCCAGCGCCGCCTGTTGCCGTGCACGCCGATCGCGACCATCACGAGCGCAGCCCCGCCCACGACGATGGCCATGACCATCGCGCCAACAAGGGCGGATGCGACCGTGCCGCCGCGCCCGAGCGTGAATCCCATCCGCTGCGGCAGCCAGTACACGAGCAGCACGATGAACGGCAGGACCGCCAACGCCACAACGATGGTGATGACCCTGCCTGCGAACGCGCCGCCTGAGGACGGTCGCCCATCGGGCAGGTTGGCGGAGACGACACCGGCGTGCTCGATC
>JBIIIL010000235.1:0-3936 GCA_044234825.1 Phycisphaerales bacterium | reverse complement strand
TCGCGCCAGCCACCGTGTCGCCGGATCGGCGCAGCGCCACCGCGATGGCGATCGCCGTCTCCCTGTCCTTGGGATCGAGCGACATCAGCTGATTGGCGATCGACAGGCCCTGCTGGGTGTTCCGCGACCGGACCGCGGCGATCTCGTCCCGCTGCCGCTCCGGCGGGAGGGCGGAGAACTGCTCCGGGTTGTACTTGGGCTTGCCCGTGTCGTCGACGATCATCTGCAGCGTTGGCTCCACCTCAAGCAGCATGGTGGCCAGCCGACGTGCGTTCTCGCGGTCGGATGGCCGCTCGCGCCACGTCCTCCGGCGCACCTCAAGCGCCCCAAAGCGGTCGCCATGCTGGGCCTCGAGCTCGAGCCACGCGTTCGTGAGCGCAACCTCCTGCGGATTTGCGCTCGCTGCGCTGCGCATCATCTCGAGCGCGCGTGCCGGCTCGCCGGTGCGCGCCAGGAGCAGCGCGTACATGCGCACGTTGGCCATGTCGCTCGGCTGACGTCGGTACGCCTCGGCGTAGGCCTCGACGGCGCCAGGGATGTCGCCTGCGCGCTCGCGCGCCATGCCAAGGAGCCTCCAGGTCGCGGCAGGCGCGCCCATCGTGGCACGAGCGCGGTCGAACTCCGCGACGGCCCCGGCCCAGTCGCTCTTCTCGAGCGCGAGGCGGCCGCGCAGCACCGCACCAAGCGAGCGGTCGGAGCAGCTCGACTCGGCATTGGCCGCGGCCGTCTGCGCGGCGGCCATGTTGCCGGCCGCCAGCGCGTCGTTGAACGCCAGCTCGAAGACGATCGGCTCGTCGGGCGACATCTGCGCGAGCGCACCGCGCGCGTCCGTAAGGGCCGCCTCCACCCGCGCAAGCTCTGCCTCGGCGGCTGCGCGCTGCTCGGGCGCGAGCGCATTCAGGCCAGCGCGGCTCGAGTCCCGCAGCTGGAGGAGCAGCACCACGCGCCGGGTGGCGCGCAGCTTGGGGTCGGCCGGCAGGTCGGCGACGATGCGCTCGACCCGCTCAAGGGATGAGCCACCCACCGCGATCGCGCGCAAGCGGATGAGCGTCTCGTCGCCGGGGACGAGCTTGAGCGCATCCTCGATGACGGCCTTCGCGTCATCCTGCCGGTTCAGGCTCAAGAGCACCTGCGCCTTGGCGCGTCGCAGCCGGATGTCGTCCGGAAGCCTCGAAAGGCCGTCCTCCACCATCGCCAGCGCCTCGGCGTGCTTGCCGGCGACGTACAGGGACTCAGACCGGCCGAGCAGGTCCACGACGGGATCCGCTTTGGCCGCGCCGCCCTCAGTCGATCCGGCCACCGCATCGATCATCTTGATGACCTGGCGCGCGGCCTCGCTGCCTGCATCGATGGCGAGCATCGCGTCGACCGTGCGCCGCGCATCCGCGATCCGGCCAAGCCTCGCGAGGATCTCCCCCCTGACGGCAAGCATCGGCATGCTGCCGGGGTACGACTCCAGCCCGCGCTCGATGCGCGTGAGGGCCGTGCCGAGCTCGCCGCGGTTGATCAGCACCTGCGCCGCGATCATGTAGAGCTCCGGCGGCATGACTGGCTGCGTCGCCAGGACCTCGTCGATCTTCGCGTTGGCGAGTGCCCAGTCGCGCATCGCGAACGCGATCTTCGCGTCCATGCGCGCCAGCGCCGCCTCGCCGCCGCGCTCGCCCACCAGCTCGCGGAGCCGGGCCCGGCAGGCCTTGAGCTGGTCAAGCGCCGACGCGCGCGCCGCGTCATCGGCGGCCTCCTCCCACTCGACGAACGCGAGGTCGCCAAGTCTCTCTGCCGCGAAGGCGCGCAGCTCGTCCTGGAATGCGCCGAGCAGCGATACGGCCATCTGCGGGCGGCTCGCGAGGCTCTCGAGCGTCGCACGCGCGCCCTCGCGGTCATGGCTGAACTGCAGGATCGCGATCATGCGGAGGTGGATGAGCGCCTGAGGGTTCTGATCGCAGTAGGCGCGCAGCGTGGCCACCATCTGCCGGATCAGCGTCTCGTCGCCGGTTGCCGCGATGCGCTCCGCCACGTCGAGCATCTGGCCGGCTGAGAGCTTGGCAGAGCCGGCCACGAGCGGCCCGCCCATCTCGATGAGCTGGGACTGGGTCACCGACGGGTCACCAAGGGACCGAAGCGCCAGCAGCCTGTCGAATGCGGCGAGGATGACCTCAGCGCTTGCGGGTGCCGCGGCCTGCGCCTTGGCGAGCGCCTCGTCCAGCTCCTTCCTGCGACGCTGCGCCTCGGACTGGCGCCCCGCACGCTGCAGGCGCGTCGCATCGGAGTTGATGCTCGAGAGGAGCGCGCCCCACGCGGCGCCATCCGACGGATCCGCCTCGAGGATCGCGCGCAGCTCGCGCTCCGCCTGCGCGCGCTCGTCGTCAGTCAGCACCGAATCCCGGCGCACCTCGGCCTCCGCGCGGATGCGGCGGATCGTCTTGAGCGCTGGCTCGGCAGGAGGAAGCGCGCCGATCGCGTCGTCGCAGACGTTGCTCACCACCTTCCACGAGTCGGCGTTCCCGACGAGCTCCGCGCGCCGGCGCACGGAATCCACAAGCGCCATGCGCGCCTCGCCATCCTCGGGGCGGGCCCGCACGCGCTGCTGGATGACACTGAGCCAACGCTGGTACAGCTCCGCAGCCTCGCTGCCGGTGTCCGGCACGATCCGCTCGAGTGCACCACGCATCAGGTCGATGTACTGGACGTTGTTCGGCCGCTTCGACACGGCGCGGCCGTATCGGCCCATCGCCTCGTTGAACTGCTTCTTCGCCTCCTTGGCGTCCCCCCTGGCGAGCGCCGCCTCCGCAGCGGCGATTGCGGCGTCGCCGAGGTTCTTGTTCCTCTCCGGCGCACCCGACACCTGGAGGTACGCGATGCCGCCCACGACCGCGAACGCCACGACTGCGAAGAGCGAGATGACGGTGAGGAACTTCTTGTTGAGCTTGGTGGCCATGGGATCTTTGGGGGAAGGAGGGTATGGGGATGACTTCGATCAGCGCTGCTCGGAGGACTCCCACTCGGGCCAGTCGGGCAGGCACCGCATGATGTGGGGCATCGCTTGGGTGAGGAGGTCGCCGGCGCGCTCGGACCACTCCTTGGAGGAGGTGGCCTCGGGGAAGACCCCTGAGACCTGCACCTTGCAGTAGTACGCGTACCTGTTGCTGAGGTCGAACGCATACGTTCGAACCACGTAGGCGGACGGGGTCGTTCGGCCGTTGGCGACGAAGAAGTAGCCGCCGACCTGGCGTCGCGTCGGATCCCGTCGCTCCTGGAACTCGGTCACGGAGGCCCGGTACGGACCGATCGGCATGTGGACTGTCTCAGGTCGCCTCGTCACGGGATCGGACACCGTAGCGGCCGGGTAGGGCTCGCCTGATGACGATGCCGGTCCGTCGGCGCACTTCCACGACTCGACATCCACGTCGAGATCCACCTCGCGGGGCTGCTCGGCCATGATCATGCCCGCAGCGCCCCAGCACCGCTCGGGCACATGGGGCACGGTGTCGATCATGCCCGTGTAGTAGGCCACATGCAGCGCGAGCGATCCCTTCGAGGGATCCCCGTCAAGGACATAGTTGCGGTCGAGGTACTGCGATGTGCCGAGCGACTCGACGATCTCCGCGCTGAAGACGCCGTCGGGGCCGGCCTGCTTCCACCGGCCGAGCTGGCTCGGCACGGTGGACAGCGCGCGCCGCAGGGGCACCGGCTCCTTCTTCAGGTACAGGTCCAGTGCCGCCACGCCCGCGCGGAAGCCGAGCGCGGACAGCACAAGCACTCCGATCGTGACCGCGTATGCGGTCCGCACGCCCCTGCCCAGAGTCATGATGCCGCCCCCGGATCGCCGTCCTCAACCACCATGCGGCGGAGCACCCAGACCACTCCCAGGAACATCGCAAGCCCGGGAAGCAGCCACAGCACGCCCACGAGGTGGTGGAACTCGCCCTGCGCGAA
>JBIIIL010000037.1:0-14520 GCA_044234825.1 Phycisphaerales bacterium | reverse complement strand
AGCGGGTGCTCCGGCTTGTGGGTCTCGAGGACACGCAGGAGCAGATGCCGGCAGAGCTGTCGGGAGGCCAGCGCAAGCGCATTGCGCTCGCGCGGGCGGTCGTGCTCGAGCCGCAGGTGGTGCTCTACGACGAGCCCACCACAGGCCTCGACCCGATCAGGTCTGACATCATCAATGAGCTGATCCTGAAGCTCAACCGGACCCTTGGCGTGACGAGCATCGTCGTCACCCATGACCTCTCGAGCGCGTTCAAGGTGGCTGACCGGATGGTGATGCTCCATGAGGGCCGGGTTCGCCTCGAGGGCACGCCTGAGGCGTTCCGGACCACGGATGATCCCGTGGTCCAGCGATTCCTCCGAGGCGAGGCCAGCCCAGAGGAACTGGCGCGGATCCGCAAGGGAAGCGATCATGCCACGCTGGCCAGCTGAGGTCCCATGAAGGAGAGCAACCGCAACTTCACCACAGGCATCGCGGCCCTTGTCGCGCTGACCGGATTCGCCACGCTGCTGCTGCTCTTCGGCGAGCTCGACCGGTTCTTCCGCCCGACGTGGCGCCTTGAGGTCGCATGCAATGACACCGGCGGGCTGCGTCCTGGCAGCCAGGCCATGCTCAATGGCGTGCCCATCGGCACTGTGGACACCGTGAGGGTGGAGCCAGCGTCGCTGCCCCCGGTGCGCGTGGTGGTCCGCATCGCCGATGACGTCGACTTGCCCATCGGCTGCACGGCACAGACGCACCAGCCGCTGGTCGGCGGCGGATCGCGCCTCAACATCTCGCTGCCCTCGGGCTACGAGCCAGGTGGGGCCGTGATGCCCAAGGACGGCTCCGCACGCATCGAGGCCCGGTTCGAGGGGCTCGAGGGGCGCTTTGCGCGCATCCTGGACAACCTCAACACGTTCTTCGCCCCAGTCGAGGACGGCGCGCCTGGATCTGAGGAGAGCGTGCGCACGGCGATGCGCCGCCTCAACGCGCTGCTCGACACGGCGCAGGGCGCATTCGCGGATGCGCGCGCCTGGCTCGGCGACGAGCAGCTTCGGGCCGACGCGAGGTCGGCCGTGTGGAAGGCCGGCACGCTGATCGATGCGGCGACCACCGCGATGAACTCGGTGTCGGAATCGGCGCAGGGCATCCGCGTGGATGCGCGCACGCTGGTGGCCAGCGCGCAGCCGGCCCTCGACGAGATGACCCGCACGCTTCAGGCGGTGCAGCGGCTCACCGAGCAGGCCGGTTCCGGCGACGGCACGGTCGGGCAACTGATGTCGAATCCCGACCTCTACAACGCGCTGACCGACAGCGCCGTGCGCCTCAAGGCTGCACTCGCGGAGATCGAGCTGCTGCTGCGGAAGGTGCGCGACGAGGGGCTGGACGTCAAGTTCTGATGGCGGTGCGCGTCATGCGCCGACCGCACTCGCGTTGAGGCCCCGGGGGGTGTCAGCCACCCACCACGATCACCTCGACGCGCCGCGACTTCGCCTTCGTGGCAAGCGGCACGTCCGGGCCGTACGACGACAGCGACACGCGCTTGGACTCGAGTCCCTTGGACACGAGGTACTCGCGCACGGAGAAGGCCCGGTCAAACCCGAGGTAGTTGCTCTTGAACTTGGAGAACTTGATCGGGTCCGTGTCGGTGAAGCCGGCCACCCGGATCTCCGCGTTGGGGTGCTGCTGCTTGATGATGGCGGCGATCTTGTCGAGGCTGCGCTTGGCTGCAGCCTTGAGCTCGTCGCGTCCTGAGTCGAACAGCACGTCGCCCTCGATGGAGACATGCACGTCCTTGCCCTTGGCCGTGGCCGTCACGCCCTCGATTCCGGCGAACGCGCTGGTGTCGGGTGCAGTCGATGCCGACGGCTCCGCGCCGGCAGCCTGGGCCGACTGCAGCTTCGACTCCGCATCCGCAGCGCGGGCGATCGCGTCCTGACGCTCCTGGTCAGCCCGCTCGAGCGCCGCGTTGCGGTCGTCGAGCTGCGCCTTCAGCGCCTCGTTCTCCTTGAGGAGCGTGTCGTTCTGCTGCTTGGCGCTGTCGCATCCGACAAGGCCGGAGGCGATGAGTGCAAGGGCACAGGAGGTCCATCCCGTCATTCGAGCGTGGCGCATGGTTGAGAGTCCTTTCTCGTGGAGCGGCAAGTTGATGCCGCGCATCTCATCATCGCATCGCGGTCCCGTCAAGGGCATTGCCGCCCGAGGGCCGTGAACCCAGACGCGCCATGACTGCCGGTCAGCGCGTGGCGCCCGCGGGGGGATCGGCCCACGCCGGGAACAGCAGCCCCCCTGCGTCGCGGACCGCAGGTCGCAGGAACACGACCAGAAGGACCGCGATCGCCAGGTGCGGGCCGTACGGGATCTCGCGCCGGTTCCCCCCCCGCATCCGGCCCGCGACCGCCATCGCGGCAATCCACGAGAGCCCGATGAACGGCGCCAAGAAGAACGCGACGGTCGGGTCGATCCAGCCGAGCACGGCGCCCGCGGCGCCCATGAGGTGCACGTCGCCCATGCCCATCGCCTCAACGCCCTTGGCGAGGGTGCCGATCACGCGCACCGCCCAGACGAGACCGGCTCCTGCGAGGTATCCAAGCAGCGATCCGGAAAGTGCCGCGAGCGGCAAGGGCAGCGGCGATGCGGGAGTGTCCCGGCCGGTGAGCCAGGACGCCGCCGCCGCGCCTGCGATGCCCAGGATCGCAGCGGGAAGGACAAACCGGATCTCGCGCCAGATCTCGCGCCGCGCGTGCGGGTAGTCGGCAAAGGGAGAGTCTGCCGTCTGGTACTCGTGGTAGTCGTGGAAACTCGGCAGGATCCGGCCTGACCGCATCAGCAGGTTCGACAGCAGCAATCCCGCGGCCGCACCCAGCGCAAGCCCTGCTGGCGTCCAGCCGGGCAGCGGCAGCGGCCATCGCGCGCGCCAGAGCTCGCGTGCAGCCGCTGAATCGGGCCCGAGCATGGCCTGGCACGCCCATGCCACGCAGCCGACGGCAGTCGGCCAGGCCGTGACCTGGATCGGGATGAGATAGGTTCGCAGATCGCTGATCGTCGCAGCGACAAGGGCCGCGATGAGCGTGCAGATCGCCAGGAATGCCGGCAGCGAAGCCATGAACCCGGTGGACTGGAACCACTGCGGCCACGGACCGCCCCACCGGCCCGCCGGATCCACGGCGAACAGCAGCAGGTAGAGCCCGGCAAAGAGCGCGCCCACCAGAAGCTCGACGGCGGCGTACGCGGCACTCACCGGACTGCCGCAGCTGTGGCACCGGCCACGCACCACGATCCAGCCGATCACCGGAATGTTCTCGCGCCAGCGCAGCCGGCGGCCGCACGTGGGGCACCGGCTCGGCGGCTGCACGAGGCCCATGCCCATCGGCAGCCGAATGGCCACCACGTTGATGAAGCTGCCGACGCACGCCCCAAGCGCAAAGATGAACATCGCGTGGATCGCGTACGGCAGCGCGATCAGCACCTGCGGCGGCAGCGACTGCATCCTGTGGCTCAGTGCGCGCCGTCGGCGGGGCGTGCCGCAAGGTCCGCGGCGGAGATGCGCTCGATCTCCTGCTGCGCCGAATCAAGGATCGCACGGCAGCGGCGCACCAGCGCCGCGCCGCGCCGGTAGGCGTCGAGGCTCGCATCGAGGGCGACCTCGCCCGAATCGATGCGCTCGATGATCGACTCGAGCTCCGCGACGGCCTCCTCGAAGCCAAGCGACTCGGGATCCCTCGCGTCGGCCGCCGAAGCCGACTTGCGTGCGGTCTCTTGTCCTTGGCGCGGGCTCGCAGGCGTCATGCACGCATCCTAGTGGTCGCCAGCGCGCGCATCGCGTGCGGGCGCCTCCGAGCGATCCCGGTCGCCGGGCTCGATGGACTCCACGGCGCTGCGGGCCGACCCGTTCGCGAAGACGCTCCGGATGGCATCGCCCGCGCGGAGCGATGCGGCATCCCTCACCGGTGCGCCGTCGGGGCCGACCGTGATCGAGTAGCCGCGGGCGAGCACGCGTGCTGGGCCGACCGAGTCCAGCCGCGCTGCGAGGGACGCGATGCGCGCGTCGTCGGACTGGACGCGCGACGACTGCGCACGCATCAGCGCCTGCACCTGCGCGTGCAGCTGCGCCCGCGCACGGGCCATGAGCGCACGCGGATGCCGCGACTCCAGCGCCAGCCGGGCCCGTGCCATGCGCTCTGCGCTTCCAGCGATCCGGTCTCGCGCCGCGCGCACGAGCGAGGCGCTGCGACGGTCAAGGTCTGCGCGCCGGAGCAGCACGGCACCCACGGGCCGCTCGAGCGCCGGATGGCGTGCCATCAGGTGGAGCGCACGCTGGAGGTCCGCGACGCGCGCACGCGCAGACTCGCGAAGCCTCAGCGCCAGGTGCGCGAGCTCCTCGTGCAGCTCCTCCGACGAGGCGAAGTGGTCGGTCGCTGCGCGCGAGGGAGTCGGCGACGTCCGGTCCGCGACGGCATCGGCGATCGTCACGTCGATCTCGTGGCCGACGCCCACGATCACGGGGATGGAGCAGGCGAGTATCGACTCGGCCACCGCACGCTCGTTGAAGCACCAGAGGTCCTCGCGCGATCCGCCGCCGCGCACCAGGAGCACGACATCGGCATCGCCCCGCGCGCCCGCACCGGATGCTGCCGACAGCGCCTCGCACACCTGGCGGACGGCCATGTCCCCTTGCACCCGCGTGTCCACGTACGTCACGCGCGCTCCGGGTGCGCGCGTCGCCAGCGCGTGGCCCACGTCCGCCTCCGCGGCGCTGCCGCGGCTCGTGATCACGATGATGGAGCGGGGCAGCCGCGGAGGCGTGCGCTTGCGGGCCGGATCGAGAAGTCCGCGCGCCGCAAGCTCGGCGTGCAGCGCCCGCATGCGGGCTTCGAGGTCGCCCGCGCCCACAGGGGCGAGCGTGTCGCACCGGATCTGCGTGCGCCCGGACTTGCCGTAGTGCGTGACGCGGCCCTCGACGACCACTTCCGTGCCGTCCGCGGGCGCCACGGCGCCACGCTGGTCCATGCGGAGCATGATCGCGTCGAGCCTTGACTCGGCGTCCTTGAGCGAGAAGTACCAGTTTCTGCTGACCTCGCGGAAGTTGAGCACCTCGCCGCGGACGCGAATCCTGGCGATGTTCCGCTCGAGGACCTGCAGGATGCGCGCCGATGCCTCGGTGACGGAGTGCGTCCGAGGCGACTCCGCGGCCTCCGGGTCCGCGGCGCGCGGCGCATCTCGCGGCTGGTCGAAGAGCCCTCCGACGGCAGCCGACGGGTCGAAAGGTCGTCGTGCCACGGGCGTATCGTAAGGCACGTGAGCGCCTCGTCCGACGCTGATGCCCGATCGGTCACCCTCAAGTCGCCGCTCTCGGAGCTGACTGGCGTGGGGCCGAACCTCTCGCGGCAGCTGGCGCGCATCGGCCTGCGGACCGTCGCCGACGCGCTCAAGCACGTGCCGATCCGGTACGAGGCCGAGGCCGGCGAGCAGAGCGTCGATGACGCGGCGCGCGAGCTTGCGGCCGACTCCGGCGCCGAGCGCACCGTGCGCAGCCTCCGCGGCGAGATCCGCGCGATCCGGCACATTCCGGGCGCGCGCAGGCCAAGGAGCGAGGCCACCCTCGAATGCGGCGACACCACTGTGCGCCTGGTGTGGTTCAACGCCTCCTGGATGGCGAGGAAGGTCCATCCGGGTACGCGCGGCGTGGCGCATGGCAAGGTCAAGTCGCGCGGTCCGTACCTCGAGATGGTCAATCCAAGGTGGGAGCCCGAGCAGGCCGTGCGCGCCGCCGGGAGCGCGACCGCACGGCTGAGGCCGGTGTACCGCGCATCCGAGGAGGTGCCGAGCTGGCGCATCGAGCGCATCGTGGCGGAATGCCTGCCGAGCGCGACCTCCGCCATCGCTGATCCGGTGCGCCGTGAGGTCACCGCGCCGCTGGGGCTGCCTGGGCTCGCGGATGCGTACCGCATGGTGCACATGCCCGCGGACGCGGACGCTGCGACGCTCGGGAGGCGACGGCTGGCCTTCGACGAGCTGCTCCACCTGCAGCTTGCGGCCATGATGCGGCGCTGGCAGGTGAGGCACACCATGCGCGCGAGCGCACTGCCGGTGACGCCCGCGATTGACCAGGCGATTCGCGCGCGGCTGCCCTTCACGCTGACGCCCGACCAGTCCGCGGCATGCGCCGAGATCGCCGCGGACCTCGCGACGCAGGTGCCGATGAACCGGCTGCTGCAGGGCGATGTCGGCTCCGGCAAGACCGCGGTGGCGGCCTATGCGATGCTCGTCGCGGTCGCGCACGGTCACCAGGCTGCGCTGGTCGCGCCGACCGAGATCCTCGCGGAGCAGCATCATCGCGTCCTGTCCGCGATGCTCGAGGGAAGCCGCGTGCGCATCGCGTTCCTCTCCGGGAGCCTCGGCGCCGCCGACCGCGCTGTGGTGCAGCACGGGCTCGCCGCGGGTTCGTTCGACATTGCAGTCGGCACCCATGCGCTGCTGACGCATGACGTCTCGTTCCGCAGCCTCGCGGTGACTGTCGTCGACGAGCAGCACCGCTTCGGGGTGGAGCAGCGTGCGGCGCTGCGCGAGAAGGCCGAGGGCAGCGCAGATCCCCGCCGCCCGCAGTCGATTCCGCACACGCTGGTGATGACCGCGACGCCGATCCCGCGCACGCTCGCGCTGACGCTGTTCGGCGACCTTGACGTGAGCCAGATCAGGGGTCGACTGCCTGGGCGTTCCGCGGTGGCCACCGAGGTGGTGTCGCCGGAGCGCGCACCCGACGCCTACCGCCGCATGCGCACGCGCATCGAGGCGGGCGAGCAGGCCTACGTCGTGGTGCCGGCGGTGGAGGATGGGGATCACGGGCTGAAGGACGTGGCGTCCCACGCGGAGGCGCTCCGCGCTGGGGCGCTTGCGGGACTGCGCATCGGCGAGGTGCATGGGCGGATGCGCGCCGAGGATCGCGACGCGACCATGCGCGCATTTGCCGCACGCGAGCTCGACGTGCTCGTGGCCACCGTGGTGATCGAGGTTGGCGTGGACGTCCCTGCGGCGACCATCATGATCATCGAGCATGCCGAGCGATTCGGCCTTGCGCAGCTGCACCAGCTCCGCGGGCGGGTCGGCCGCGGCACCGTGCCGAGCGTCTGCGTGCTGGTCGGCGATCCGGTGACGGAGGACGCGGTGCGCCGCCTGCAGGCGATCGCGTCGACGACCGACGGATTCGCGATCGCCGAGCTTGACCTGCAGCTGCGGGGTCCGGGCGAGTTCTTCGGCGCGCGCCAGTCCGGCATGCCGCCCTTGCGCGTCGCCGACTTCGAGCGCGACATGGACCTGCTCATGCACGCACGCGACATCGCGGCACGGATGGTGGAGCGCGATCCACGGATCGGGGATCCCGAGGATGCGCTGCTGAGGCGAAAGACGCTGGCTCTCTACGGCGCTGCACTCGGGCTCGGAGACGTCGCATGAGGCGCTCGCCATCGCGGCGCGATCCGCGGCACGGCGGTGCGCTCGCCGCCGCCGGGTCGCCTAGCATCACCGCCGGTGCCGTCGACGCTTGACATCTCTGCGCTCCGCTTCGGCTACGGACGCGGCTTCGAGCTGAGCGTCGACCGGCTGGTCATCGCTGCGGGCGAGCATGTGCTCCTGAGGGGACCGTCAGGCTGCGGCAAGAGCACGCTGCTGCACCTGGTCGCCGGACTGGAGTGCCCGCGATCGGGCTCGGTCACCGTGGCAGGCATCGACATCACCTCGCTCTCGGCCGCAGACCGGGATGCCTTTCGCGGACGCCATGTGGGCATGGTGTTCCAGTCGCTCAACCTGCTTCAGGGATTCACGGCACTCGAGAACGTGCTCATGGGACTTGAGTTCGGCGGAGTGCCCGCGTCGGCACGAGCGCACCGCGCGGCCGAGGCGCTCGGCGCCCTCGGCATTGCGGAGACGGGGGCCCGCGTGGAGGAGCTGTCGGTCGGTCAGCAGCAGCGCGTGGCCATTGCGCGAGCGGTCGCTGGCGGCCCGGCGCTGGTCCTTGCCGACGAGCCCACGGCGAGCCTCGACCCAGCCAACGCGGTGGTTGCCATCTCCACCATCCGCGATGCGGCGCGCCGCGTCGGCGCGGCGCTGCTGTGCACGAGCCACGACCCGGCGCTTGCGCCCCACTTCGACCGCGTGATCGACATGAGCCCCGACGGGTCGCTCATGCTGGGCAAGGAACTGGCTGCGCCATGAGCGACCTGCGCGTGGTGCTGCGGAGCCTCCGCCTCAGGCTGTTCGCCACCGTCCTGACGGGCAGCATGATCGCGGTGGCGGTCGCGCTGCTGATGACGCTGCTCTCGCTGAAGGAGAGCGCATCCCAGGCGTTCAAGCGGGGCACTGGCAACATCCACCTGCTGGTCAGTGCGGACTCGAGCCCGCTCGTGTCGGTGCTCAACGGACTCTTCTACGCCAACGCGCCGTCCAACCCGATCCAGTGGGCCAAGTACCGGGAGATCTCAGACCTCGACACATTCCCGTGGGAGTGGGCGATCCCCACGCAGCTTGGCGACTCGTTCCGCGGATGCCCCGTTGTGGCGACGACGCCGGAGTTCCTCGAGAAGGTGCAGCCTGTCGCAGGCGTGCCATTCACGCTTGCGCACGGCTCACCGTTCGCCGAGGCCTGGCAGGCGGTGGCCGGAGCCGACGCGGCAACGCGGCACGGACTCTCCGTCGGACAGAAGATCGTGCTCTCGCACGGCATGTCCGGACGCGGAGCCGCCGGGCACGAGCACGCGAACCATCCCGTGACCATCACGGGCATCCTCGCGCCGACGGGATCGCTGCATGACACGGCGATCTTCACGCACCTTGACACGAGCTGGGTCCTTCATGCCGAGGACCGCCTGGCGGCGGAGCATGGCCACAGCGACCACGACCACGACCATGATCATGACCACGATCACCATGTCGACATCGCGAACCTCACGGATGCGGATCGGCTGATCACGGGCATCCTCCTGAGGATCCCGACGCGGCCGGGCAGCGACGCATCGAGCTCGATCGCCCCCCAGTTCGACCGCCTCCGTCGCGACACGTCCATCATGGTGGCGCAGCCCGCGGAGCAGGTCGCGCGACTGATGGTCATTGTGGGCGGCATCGACTGGATCTTCGTGGCCATGGCCGCCATCGTGCTCGTCGCGGGCGCACTGAGCGTGATGCTCGCGATGGTGTCGTCGATGGATGCGCGCCGGCGGCAGGTCGCGATCCTGCGCGTGCTTGGCGCGACGCGCGGCCGCGTGTTCTCGCTGGTCCTGTCCGAGAGCGCGATCATCGGCCTGGCGGGATCCTGCGCGGGCGTGGCGCTGGCGCTCGCGGCCTCATGGGGCGTGCGGGCCGCGCTGGTTGCGGAGGTTGGCCTCAACGTGGGGGGCGGCATCGATCCGCGCGCGGCGGTCATCGTGGCTGGCGCCGCCACCGCGCTGTGCGCGATCATGGGTATGGTCCCGGCCACGCTGGCCTACAGGACGCCGGTGGCCCGTCACCTCAAGCCCATGGGCTGAACTGCCGGTCGCCCGCGTAGCCTCCTCCCGTGCGTGCGCTGTGGATCCTGATTGCGGTGCTCGTCGGCGGCGCGTTGGCGCTCGTCCTGATGCCGCGCGACGAGCCGGCGCCGGTCGTCGCGGGCACGCCGATCTCCATGCCGAGGGTGTCGTCGACCGCACCCTCCACCGGTTCGAAGGGCACACCGGTGCCGGCGCCTGCACCAGCGGCGAAGCCCGCCACCGCAGTCGCAGCTCCACCCGCAGCGCCAACCGCCGTCCCAGACACATCGCCTGCAGGACAGCCAGCGCCCGCCGCTCGAGGCGGACTCTCCGAACTGGGCATGGACCGAGTCATCCCGACGGCCACGATCGCCCGAGGCGAGCTCGTCCGGCGACCTGACGGCTCGATTCTCGCGGATGGCAAGTGGCCCATCGGCGGCGACGGCTCGCCGGAGAGGCCATACGAGATCACGTGGGACCTGCTCATGAGCGCGAAGGAGACGTACCAGCCGCGCCTCGGTGAGTTCGTGATTCCCCAGCGGGTCGCGCTGCTTGACGGTGCGCACGTGCGCATCAGCGGCTACGTCGCCTTCCCGATCGTGGCCAGCGAGGCGGACGAGTGCCTGCTGATGCTCAACCAGTGGGATGGATGCTGCATCGGCGTGCCGCCCTCGCCCTACGACGGCATCGAGGCGCGACTGGTGCGCTCGCAGGACAACAGCCGCAAGCACCTCTTCCTGTACGGCACGCTGACTGGCGTGTTCCGTGTCGATCCCTTCGTGCAGGGGAAGTGGCTCGTCGGCCTCTACACCATGACGGATGCTGATCTGATCACCGACCTCTAGTGCCCGGCCTCTTGACATGACCACACCATCCATGCTCATTCCTGCCGCGGCCTTGATTCTCGGCGTGCCGGGCAATCCTGGCGCCGCGCACCCTGTCCCTGCCCTGGCGACGGCCGCAGCCGATGCGGCGCTGCGCGCGCAGGAGATCGCGCCCGCAGCCGCACAGGGCTCCCCCGCCATGGCGGCGAGTCCCGCCGAGGCGCTCGCATCCCTCGCGGCGCTCGCCCGGGAGCGTGCGTCGACGGTCTCGATGCGGGAGCTTGCGACAAGCCCAGGCGGAAGGCCCGTCACGCTGTGGACGCTCTCGACTGATCCTGCCACCGCTGACGCGCGCCCTGCAGTGCTCCTGGTGGCGGGACTCGATGCGGACCGCCCCGCACATGTCGCGATTGCCGCGCGCGCCGCGCGCACACTGCTCGACGAGCATGCCGACATGCTCGGCCAGGTGACCGTGCATGTCATTCCATGCGCGAATCCAGACGCGATCCTCGGCGGCGCAGCGCGCGCCGAGGGCGCCCCGAGCAGGAACTCGCGACCGGTCGATGACGACCGCGATGGCGTGTCGGACGAGGACGGCGCCGCGGATCTCGACGGCAACGGCGTGATCACCGCGATGCGCAGGCCGAACCCTCCGCCGGGCGATGCCGCCACCCACGCCACAGATCCCGCTGAGCCGAGGCTGATGCGACCTGCGGATGCCGTGTCCGGCGCGAGGCCGGCCTTCAGCATGCACACCGAGGGCACCGATGCGGATGCCGATGGCCTCATTGGAGAGGACCCCAAGGGTGGCGTCGACATCGACTGCAACTTCCCCGCGCGGTGGCCGGAGTTCGCATCCTTCGCAGGCGCCACGCAGCTCAGCGAGCCCGAGTCCGCCGCTATCGCGCGGTTCGTGATCGAGCGTCCACGGATTGTGGGCGCTCTCTGCCTCGGGCGCTGGGAGAGCCTTGCCCGTACTCCGGATCCGAAGCCCAGGGACCCGACCGGCAAGACTCCGATGGAACTCGATTCGGGTGATGAGGCGCTCTGGAAGTCGCTCGGGTCATGGTGGCGCGATGCAGGCGGCCAGTCACGCTGGACCGACGCAGACCCCTCGGGCTGCCTCGCGCTCTGGCTCTACGCGCACCGCGGACTTCCCGCGTTCTCCACGCAAGGCTGGGGCAGGCCCGATGCGCCCAAGCAGGAGGAACCATCCCCAAAGGTGCCGGACAGCCCGCAGGCCGCGGGCAGGGACGGGAGCGACACGCGCGAGATCGCTCGCGCGAAGCCAGCGGACGAGGAGGCTGCGGCATGGCTCGCGGTGAGCGACCGACTCAAGGGCGGCACAGGATTCGTGCTGTGGCAGCCGCGCGCGCATCCGTCGCTAGGCGCGGTCGAGATCGGCGGATTCGTGCCCGGATTCCGGCGGGACCCGCCACCGGAATCGCAGCAGCGCATCTCCGATGCGGTGTGCGACTTCATCGCCCGTCTGGCGGAGCGCCGTCCGCAGGTGCGCATCGACGCCGTGACCGTGGAAGAGATCGGTCCCGGGGTGCGGCGCATCCGCATGCGCGTGGCCAACGACGGCTGGCTGCCCACCGCCACGGCGATGGGAGTCGCCAACGAAGCGCCCGGACCGATCTTCGTCCGGGCGAGCATGGACGCCGAGTCGATCCTGTCGGGCGCGCGCGCCTTGCGGATCGCGTCACTGCCCGGGTACGGGGCGCAGGACCTCGAATGGATCGCCACGCAGCCCTACCAGACTCCGATCCGCCTGGAGGTCCGTTGGCGGGGCATGGATCCGCAGGTGGCCGTCGTCGAGGGCACCGCGGCCAGACTCGAGGGCGTGCCTCCACGGCCGCCGAAGGCATCCGAAGGAGGTGCGCCATGAGGTTTGCCAGAGACGCCGCTCGCACGCTTGCCGCAGCATGCTTCAGCGCCGCGCTCGCGGGCCTGTCCGCCGCGCCGCAGGGCACCGCTGCACCGCCGCGGGTGCCGACGCGCGCCCCATCGACGGCGCCGGCATCGATCGCAGGCGCCGCGCCTGTGGACATCGCATGGAACCGCTACTACGACGAGCACGAGGTGCGCGCCATCATCGACCGCCTTGCCGCGGCGTATCCGAAGCTCCTCGCGGTCAGGACTGTCGGGACGAGCTCGCAGGGACGCCCGCTCGTCGTGGTCGTGATGAACAATCCCGCCACAGGGGCCGAATCGTCGAAGCCCGCAATGTGGATCGACGGCAATGTGCATGGCAACGAGCTGCAGGCCACCGAGACGGTGCTCTACTCGATCGATCGCCTCTGCCGTGCGCATGGCCGGAATCCCGCGCTGACGGCGCTCATCGACCGCGCGGCATTCCACTTCATGCCCACCATGAATCCTGACGGGCGGGCGGCGTGGTTTCGCGAGGTGAGCTCGCCTCACAGCAGCCGCACCGGACAGGCGCCGTGGGATGACGATGGCGATGGCCTCACGGATGAGGATCCCCCGAATGACCTCGACGGCGACGGATCCATCGGATCGATGTGGCGCCGCGATCCAAACGGGACCCATCGCAGGAGCGCGCGGGATCCGCGCATCATGGAGCGGGTCCCGAGGGAGCCGAGGCCCGACGGCACGGTCGAGCGCGGCGAGTGGTCCCAGCTCGGGCCGGAGGGCATCGATGATGACGGCGACGGACGCATCAACGAGGACGGCTACGGCGCCTACGACATGAACCGAAGCTGGCCGAGCGACTGGCACCCGGATCATGTGCAGCGCGGCGCGGGTCCTGTGCCGCTGCACTGGCCGGAAACGCGCGCTGTGGCAGATTGGATCCTCTCGCACCCCAACATCGCGGCCGCGCAGAGCTACCACAACACGGGCGGCATGATCCTGCGCGGCCCGGGGGCGGGCTACCGCGAGGGCGACTATCCCGACCGGGACCGCGCGGTCTACGACGCCATCGCATCCGCGGGCGAGGAGATGCTGCCCTTCTACCGCAAGCTCGTCATCCACTCGGACCTCTACCCGGTGCATGGCGGATTCGTGAACTGGCTGGCGGAGGGGCTCGGCATCATCGCCTTCACGAACGAGCTGTGGTCGGACAAGCGCATCCTGCAGGACGGCCGCACGCCGGACGAGCAGGGTCGCATGCGTTGGATCGACCGTGTGCTCTTTGGCGAGACATTCACCGACTGGAGCGAGGTCCCCCACCCCGAGTACGGCACGGTCCTCGTAGGTGGCGGCACGAAGTGGTCCGCACGCCTGCCCCCGGGCTTCATGCTCGAGGAGGAGTGCCACCGCAACTTCGCCTTCACGATGCACCATGCGGACCAGATGCCGCTGCTTCGCATCTCGCATGTGGAGGCGATCCGGCTCGGCCAGGACCTGTGGCAGGTCACGGTGGAGGTGGCCAACGACCGCCGCATCCCGACGCGGACTGCCCGCGCCGCGCAGTGCCGCATTGGCATGCCGGACACCGCCACGCTGTCTGGCGCCGGAGCCACGGTCGTGACTGCAGGACCGATGTCGGATCGCCTGTCGAGGACGTTCGCCGCGGTCGAGCGACGCCCGGGCGCGCTCCGCGTGGAATCCGGGGTGCCTGGCCTCGGAGAGCGGGCATTCCGCTACCTGGTGCGGGCTGCGCCAGGTGCAGCGCTGAACTTCTCCTACCAGGCGGAGAAGGCGTCTCCCGTCAGCATCCCCATCACGCTCGGACCGTGAGCTCCCAGTCGTCCCATCAGGCTGCAATCGGGACAGCGGCCCCACGGCGCACGGACATATGCATCGTCGGTGCAGGGGCTGCAGGGATGTGTGCCGCAATCTGGGCTGCGCGAGCGACGCGTGGCTCAGGCGCCGCGAGAGGCCTGTCTGTCGTCGCTGTCGATGGTGCGGCGCGCATCGGCGCGAAGATCCTCGTGGCGGGCGGTGGCCGCTGCAACGTCACGCATCACCAAGTGCGTGATGCGGACTACAGCGGCAGCACGCCCGCGGCGATCCGAAGCGTCCTGCGGAGGTTCGACGTGGACCGCACCGTCGAGTTCTTCGGGGCATGCGGAGTGCAGCTCAAGCGAGAGGACACCGGCAAGCTCTTCCCCACCACGGACGATGCGCACACGGTGCTCGATGCGCTGCTCGGGGCCATGCGCCAGTCCGGCGCGATCCTCGTCCACCCGTGGCGCGCCGAGTCCGTGCGGCGCACGGACGGCGGCTTCGAGGGTGCCGGCCCTGCG
>JBIIIL010000036.1:0-14559 GCA_044234825.1 Phycisphaerales bacterium | reverse complement strand
CTTCCACGCGATCGCAGCCAGCGCGATCATCGTGCAGCTGGGGCTCCTGCTGGCCTTCAACGCCGTGGCGATCCTCATCCGCGCAAAGCTCCAGAGACCGCTCCAATGAACACGCCTGCACCGCCCACGCCACGCGCATCCGCGACGCCCCAGTCCCCGGAGCGCGACATCCCGGCGACCCCCTCCGCAGCCGCCGCGCCCGATGCCGCCCGCGCCGCTGCGCCGCTGCCCGAGGTGTGCGTGCGCGCCCGCGCGTTCTCAAGCTGGTACGGCCAGTTCCATGCGCTCAAGGGGCTGACGCTTGACATCCCCGCGCGGCGCGTCACGGCGTTCATCGGGCCCTCCGGCTGCGGCAAGAGCACCTTCCTGCGCTGGATCAACCGCATGAACGACACGATCGCCACGGCGCGCGCGAGCGGGCAGCTGGCGCTCGACGGCGAGTCTGTGCTCGAGCCGTCGGTCGATGTGGTCGAGCTGCGTCGCCGCGTGGGCATGGTGTTCCAGAAGCCCAACCCCTTCCCGAAGTCGATCTTCGAGAACGTGGCCTTCGGCCCGCGGCTGCACCGCAAGCTCTCGCGCGCCGACCTCGAGGATGTGGTCGAGGCGAGCCTGCGCGGCGCCGCGCTGTGGGAGGAGGTCAAGGACCGCCTCCATGCGAGCGCGCTCGGCCTCTCCGGCGGGCAGCAGCAGCGGCTGTGCATCGCGCGCGCGATTGCGGTCGGGCCCGAGGTGCTGCTCATGGACGAGCCATGCTCGGCGCTTGATCCGCGCTCGACGGCATCCGTCGAGGACCTCATCCGCGAACTGCGCCGCAGCTACACGATCGTCATCGTCACGCACAACATGCAGCAGGCGTCGCGAGTCTCGGACATGACTGCGTTCTTCTACGAGGGGGCGCTTGTCGAGTTCGGCGCCACCGACGAGGTCTTCACCAATCCCCGCAACCGCCAGACCGAGGATTACGTCACTGGCCGCTTCGGCTGATGCGCGCATCGCCACTGGAGCACAACTATGGGCGTCAACCTTCACGATGAGATGATCGAGCTGCGCCGCAGCCTGCTTGGCATGGGCGCGCTCGTGGAGCAGCGCGTGAGCCGCGTCGTCGACGCGCTGGTCGAGGGCGACCTCGAGGCCGCCGAGATGGTTCGCGCAGGCGACGACGAGGTCGACAGGCTCGAGGTCGCGCTCGAGTCCCAGTGCATGCGCCTCATCGCGCTGGCGCACCCTGTGGCCGGCGACCTGCGGTTCGTGCTGTCGGTGATCCGGATCTCGAGCGAGCTCGAGCGCATCGGCGACCTCGCGCGCGGCATCGCCAAGCGCATCATCAAGCTCTCGCAGATGGAGCCCGTGGACGTGTCGGCGCCGCTGGTCGACCTCGCCTTCGCGTCGCGCACGATGCTGTCCGACGTGCTCGCGGCGCTCTCCAACGAGGACGCGGCGCTGTGCCGCCAGGTGCGCCGCTCGGACAAGCGCGTCGATGACATCCACAAGTCGGTGCTGCTGTGGGGCCGCGAGGAGATCCCGCGCCATCCCGAGCAGTCGCGGGCGATGATCGAGATCCTCACGATGGCCCAGCGCTTCGAGCGAATCGCCGACATCACCACGAACATCGCGGAGGACGTGATCTTCGTGCTCGAGGGCCGTCTCGTGCGCCACGAGGCGGACTGAGCGCCCTCGGCCGCGAGCCCGGGTCCGATACTGGCGCGGCCTGCCCATGCGCGCCGGGGGCCTCGCGCACCCGGGAGCTTGGCTATACTGCGCGGCTCGGCGCTGGGCGCCGGAGGCACACGCCATGCACTACCCCCACAAGACCAGCCGCCGCAAGAAGGTGCGCGCCGTCGGATTCCGCGCGCGGATGAAGACCCGCAAGGGCCGCAAGATCATCAGCCGCAAGCGCCGCGTCGGCCGCCGCATCAACCCGCGCAAGACCTGACCGGTCCATGCCCGTGCACCAGCGCGGCCTGCTGCTTGTCGGCATGCGCGGCGCGGGCAAGTCCGCCGCAGGCCGCGCCGCGGCGGCTCTCGCCCACCTGGATTTCATCGATCTCGACGACCGGGCGCTGGCCCTCTGCGGCAGTCCGGACGTGGCCGCCGCATTCGCGGCGCACGACGGGGCAGCGCGCTGGAGGACGGCAGAGCGCGATGCCCTCGAGGCACTCGTCGGCGGCGCCTGCCCCACGTGCATCGTCGCGATCGGCGCCGGTGCACCCGAGCATGCCCCTACGGCAGCAGTCATCCGTCGCGCCAGATCTGGCGGGTGGCGTGTCGTGCACGTGCGCGCCTCCGCGCAGGTGTGCGCCAGTCGCGTGGCGGCGGACCCCGGCGGGCGCCCCGCCCTCACCCCGGCCGGGCTCCTCGGGGAGATCGCCACGCTTCACGCGCGGCGCACGCCGGTCTACGAGTCGCTCTGCGATCTTGCGGTAGACGCCGACCGCGCGCTCGCCGATGTGGCGCGGTCGATCGCGCGCGCCGCGAGCGACTCGTAGGCGTCAGCTGCGCGGTCCCAGAGGACCACGGTCGCATCGCCCTCGCCGGTGACGAGACCCATGTCACGGAGCGCCGCCAGCGCAGCGCCCTGCTCGGCCGACTTCTTGGTCGATCCCCAGCACGTCGGGAAGCGGTGCACGCCCATCTCCACGCATATCTCGAAGCACTTGGCGTGGTCCGGGCCCTTCTCGTCCATCACGAGGTAGGTCGGCGAGCCGAGGCCGCACTGCTGCAGGACCTGCTGCAGGACGCTCTTGAAGTTCATCTGGTGGCCATGCCGAGCCGCAGCCTCCACATGCGGCTCTACGTGCCGCATGATGAACGCGCGGGCCGTATCGACGCCGCCGTCGAGGTGCACCGCGGCGACCATCGCCTCGAAGACGGCGGCCGCGACTGAGGGCGGGAGGCTGCCCGATCCGATCGACATGCCCTTGCCGACGGCCAGCAGCGGAAGCAGGCCCGCGGAGATGGCGTACTCGGCGCACATGCGCCGGCTCACGAGCAGGCTCTTGACCTTCGTGAGCTCGCCCTCGAGCAGGTCGGGGTAGCGCTCGTGGAGATGCTCGCACACGACCATGCCAAGCACCGCATCTCCGAGGAACTCCAGGCGCTCGTTGCTGCGCGCTCGCGCGTCAGCGAGCGAGGCGTGCGTGAGCGCCTGCTCGAGCAGCGCCATATCGCGGAACTGGTGTCCAACCGCCGCCTCCGCCGCGATCCGCACCTGAGGGTCGATCGGCAATGGTCTCTCCGGCGCGCTCAGTCGACGCCCGCGAAGTACCCGCTGCCGAGGTGCACGGCGAGGCGGCGCGCGTCCGCCGGGGTCGCAAAGGCCGTGAACACCGCCGCCATGCGGCGGGGTCCCGGATCGTCATGCTCGTCGAAGACCCGCACGATGCGGGCCGATGCGCACACGGGGTCAGTCAGCCCGGGCAGGTGGAGCTCGATCTCGATGGGCATCCCCGCAGGCAAGGCCACATCGACCTCGAACCGCACGCCAGAGACGGAGATGTCATAGGCGTGGCCCTCGAGCAGGCGGGCGTCAATGTCTGGGTGAGGCGAGCACGACCCGTCCGTGCGAACCACCACCCGCGCGCATCCCACAGGGGGCCCGAACCGGTCGGCCGCGCGCCGATCGGTTGCAGGAGGTGGCAGGGTGATGGTCATGGGTCGGGCTCTGGAGTCGCTTGGCTCACGCACCCGCGGCTGCTGGCGAGGGTGCGGCACAGATCCATACGCCGGGGCGAACCACGTGGATCGTCCGACTTGCCCGCCGCAGATGAAAAACGCGTGCAGGCGATGGGTCGATGGGCCTCAGGCTCCGCCGACCGTCACATCCTGCCATAGAAACGCGCCTGCACAACGCGGATTGCCGCGCGATACGCTCGCACAAATGCGCGAAAATGCTGGCGATCCGACTTGCGAAGCCGAGATCCTGACATCTCGCGACCCTGCGCTGCTGGCGCCGCTGCACGGAAGTTCCGTCGCCGTAGTCGGATACGGAAACCAGGGACGCGCACACGCGCTGAACTTGCGGGATTCGGGGGTTTCCGTGGCGGTGGCCGGGCGCGACGGTGGCACGGGCATCGCAGCCGCCCGCGCCGACGGATTCGAGGCAGGCACGGCCGAGAGGACAGTGCCTGGCGCAGCACTGGTGATCATTGCGCTTCCTGATGAGGTGCATGAGAGGGCCTGCCCGGACATCGAGCGGCTGATGCCACAGAGCGCCACGATGGGGTTCCTTCACGGGACAAGCGTGCATTTTGGCCTCTTTCGCCCTCGAACCGACCGCAGCGTCGTCATGGTGGCCCCGAAGGGTCCTGGCACGACGCTCCGCGCACGGTTCCTGGAGGGCCACGGCATCCCTGCCCTGTTTGCCGTGGCGCAGGATGGCGGGGATCCTGCAGCTGCGCGGGCGGTAGCGCTGGCCTGGGGCGCGGGCATCGGCTGCGCGCGCGCGGGCCTGATCAGGACCACATTCCGCGAGGAGGCCGAGACCGACCTCTTCGGCGAGCAGGCGGTGCTGTGCGGAGGCGTGATCGCGCTCGTGCGCGCGGCCTACGAGACGCTCGTCGATGCGGGATACCCGCCACTGCTGGCGTACATCGAGTGCTGCCACGAGCTCAAGCAGGTCGTCGACCTTGTGCACGACCGGGGCATCGCGGGCATGCGTGCGGCGATCTCGAACACAGCCGAGGCCGGCGCGGACGAGGCCATCGCGGCGCTCGATGATGCTGCGCTGCGTGCGCGCTTGCGCGATATCCTCGCGCGCGTGCGCTCCGGAGAGTTCGTGCATGCCCTGGCGCGAGACGCGCGCGACGGATTCCCGGCACTGTCCGCCGCTCGCGCGCGCGCAGCATCCCATCCGATGGAAGCGTCGGGCCGTGCGGTGCGTGCGCTGCTGCCCTGGCTCCGCAAGGGCACGTGACCCGCATGGACCTCCTCGATGCCATGATCCTCGGCCTGGTGGAGGGGATCACCGAGTACCTGCCGGTGAGCTCCACCGGACATCTCATCCTCACCTCACGTGTGCTGGGACTTGTGCCGGATCCTTCGGACCCTGGCTTCATTCAGGCGCAGCGATCCGTAGATGCGTTCAACATCGCGATCCAGGGCGCGGCCGTGCTCGCGGTCGCAGGCCTCTACTGGTCCCGCGTCGCGGGCATGGCGCGTGCGTGCATGGCGTGGACGGGACTGGTGCGTCGCGGCCCCAACCACCGGCTCGATGCGGTGCTGCTGCGCAATCTGGCGATCTCATTCATCCCTGCGGCCGTGCTCGGGCTCCTCTTCGACGATGCCATCGAGGCGCGGCTCTTCGCGCCCGTGCCCGTGCTGCTGGCCTTGGCGCTTGGCGGCGTGCTCATGATCGCGATCGCGCCGTGGGTGCGCGCGCAGGCGAAGCTCGAGGGCGCGGGCCATGGCCCCTCCGGCTCCACGCTCCTGCCCTGGCAGGCCTTGGTGGTAGGTCTCTTCCAGTGCGTCGCGCTCTGGCCAGGAACGAGCAGGTCGATGTCGACGATCCTGGGTTCCATGGCGGTAGGGCTTCGCCCAAAGGCTGCCGCCGAGTACAGCTTCCTGCTCGCGCTGCCGACGCTTGGAGCCGCGACGGTGTGGAAGGCTCGCGTGCTGATGGAGCCCGGCGCGATCGACCAGCTCGGGGGGCCGATCCCGGTCGTGATGGGATTCGTGATGTCCGGCGTCGTGGCCGCGCTTTCGATCGCATGGCTCGTCGGCTATCTCTCCCGCGGAGGCTTCGCGCTCTTCGGATGGTGGCGCGTGCTGCTCGCGGCGGTGATGGGGCTCGGCATCTGGATGGGATGGCTGACGCTCGCGCAGCCGCCCGCGACCTAGGATGCCCGACCCATGAGCCAGCTGGCACTTGGCCTCCGCGCGCTGCTCGTCAGGCTCACGATCTTCTTCGTGATGGCTGCGATGCTCGCGTGGGTCCTCGGCGGGACGCTGTTCCCCGCGCCGCAGTCGGTCACCTTCCCTGCCTTCGAGGTTGGTGGCGTGCAGTACGCGTGGCGCGTGACGGGAAGCGCGCACGAGGCAGGACCCGTCGCGTGGAGCCTTGTCCGACGTGACGATTCCGGGATGCGGACGGTGAACGTGGACATACCCGCGCCGTGGCGCCGCACTTGGGGTCCGCTGGTCCACGCCGGCGGCGCGCTGCTTGGCGTCGAGTGCGGTGCCGCATCAGGGGCCGCGGGCTTGTGGGTGGCCCAGATCGCGCCTGATGGCTCGTCAACTGTCCGCAAGGTGGCTGATGAGTCGGAGCTGCTGGGAACCCTGAGGCTTCCGCCGGGCTCGACCCCGAACGGAAGCTGATCGGCTCCCGGCGCGGGACCTAACCGATCGCGGCGCGCAGCTGCGCCTCGTCCCACACGGCAACCCCAAGCTCGCGCGCCTTGTCAAGCTTCGATCCGGCCTCCGCGCCCGCGATCAGAATGTCGGTCTTGCGCGAGACGCTGCCGGCCACCTTCGCGCCCCTCGACTCGAGCAGCTCGGCGAGCGCCGGCCGCGTCCATCCCTCAAGCGTGCCGGTGATGACCACGGTCTTGCCCGCGAAGGGTCCCTCCGTCGCCGGCCGCTCCGCGTGGCTGCGCATGTCGACGCCTGCGGCCCGAAGCGCCTCGATCGCGGCGCGCATGGGCTCCGCAGCGAGGTCCTGCACGACGCTTGATGCGGTCTTGGCGCCGAAGTCCGGAAGCGCCTCGATCGCGCCCGCATCCGCCGCGAGCAGATCGTCGACGTCACGGAAGTGGCGTGCCAGCGTCTTGGCGGCGCTCGCGCCGATGTGGCGGATCCCCAGTCCCGCGAGCAGCCTCGCGAGCCCCTGCCCGCGCGTGGCCTTCGCGCTCTCCACGATGGATGCCGCGGTCTTGGCGCCGAGCTTGCGCTTCACAAGCTTCCCCGACGCGCTCGCCGACTCGCTCTCGAGCGCCGCGATCGCGGGCGCATCGAGCGTGAACAGGTCGGCGTAGGTCCGCACGAGCCCGGCATCGACGAGCTGGTCGATGATGCGCTCGCCGAGTCCGTCGATGTTCATCTGGTCGCGACCCACGAACCACTTGAGCCGCTCGCGGAACTGGGCAGGACACGAGGCGCTGGGGCAGAATGCCTTCGGGCCCTCGGTGACGACGGCCGCACCGCACGCGGGGCATGCCGCCGGCGGCTCGATCGCGATCTCCGAGCCCGTGCGGGCGCTGGCCACGGGTTCCACCACCTGCGGGATGATCTCCCCCGCCTTCTCGATGACCACGCGGTCACCGAGGCGGATGTCCTTGCGCCTGATCTCCTCGATGTTGTGGAGCGTCGCGTGCCGCACGGTGGTGCCGGCGACCAGGACTGGGTCCATCGTGGCGCGAGGCGTGAGCGTGCCGCCCTTGCCGACCTGCCAGTCCACGGCGCGCAGCACGGTCTGCGCACGCTCGGCGGGATACTTGAAGGCCACGATCCAGCGCGGGCTCTTGGCGGTGGTGCCTAGGGACTCCTGCTCCGCGAAGGAGTCCACGCGCAGCACAATGCCATCGACGCCGTAGGGCAGCCCGCTGCGCATCTCCCGGAACTCCTCGATCGCTGCCTCCGCATCAGCCGCTGTGCGGCAGGGCCGCGCGAGCGGGCTTGCGGGCACGCCGAGCGTGCGCAGCAGCTGCAGGAACGCCCAGTGCCCCTGCGGCTGGTCGCCCAGCTCGGCGGCGCCGAACTCGCCGCGCCCATGCGCGCAGAAGGCGAGTCGACGCGCCGCAACCACGCCGGGGTCGAGGCTCTTGAGGGTGCCGGCGGTCGAGTTGCGCGCATTCGCGAAGAGCGGCTCGCCGTGGCGCTCGCGCTCGGCGTTGATGCGGTCGAACTCCGCGTTGGGCATGTAGATCTCGCCGCGAACCTCAAGAGGGTCTGGCGCGCGCTCGGGGTGCGCGAGCGCGAGCGGCACCGCGCGGATCGCGCGCACATTCACGGTGACGTCGTCGCCGGCCGCGCCGTCGCCGCGCGTCACGGCGCGCACGAGCCGCCCGCCCTCGTACCGGATCGAGATCGCCACGCCGTCGATCTTGGGCTCGGCCACGAGCGCGGGCGCATGGCCAAGCGCCTTCGTGCAGCGCTCATGCCACGCGCGAAAGCCCTCGATGTCGTACGTGTTGTCGATGGACAGCATGGGCACGACGTGCCGGACCTGCGCGAATCCGCCCACGAGCGCGTCGCCGACCCGCTGCGTCGGGCTGTCCGGATCCGCAAGCTCAGGGTGCTCGGACTCGAGCCGCGCGAGCTCCGCGAGCCGCGCGTCGTAGTCCGCATCGGACATGATGGGCTCGGCCTCGACGTAGTACGCGACATTCGCGCGCGACAGCAGCTCCCGGAGCTCCCGTACCCGCGCCGCGCCGGGCCCGTCGCCCGCGCTACCCCGCCCTGCTGCCCGGCTGGGCGCGCTCATCCGCGGCTGGCGCGTCGCGCCTTCAGCATCGCCTTGGGCATGCAGTGGAACGTGATGTCGCACTGCCCCACCCGCTTCTCGCGGCCGCCCCGGCCCGGGCGCACCTGCTGCACGATGTCCATGGTGAGGTCGATGTTGAACTCGCCCCCCGCCGCGATGCGCTCCGAGAGCTCGTCGCCGCCGGCCACGCGGTACACGGCCGGACCCACGCACGGACGGAGGAAGCGGTAGCGCATCTCCTTGCAGACCACGATGTAGTCCGCGCCGCAGCGCGAGAACAGGTACATGCCCGCAGCGACCTCGCTGTTGCCCAGAAGCGCCGCGCCGGCCATCGCGTTGTACCAGTTGCGGTTGAATCGCCTGAACGGCAGCACTGCGACGAAGCGGTCCGGTCCGAGCCTCTTCATCGTGATGCCGGACCGGAACGCGTACGGCAGCCACACCAGCGAGCACACCTTGTGCCAGAAGTTGTTGCGCGTCGACAGGCGGGAGACGAAGGCCTCCATGCGCTCGGTGAGCGACAGTCGCGGATGTCCTGCCTTCAGGGTGGTCACGAGGGCTCCGGGAGTCAAATAGTAGCATCGACAGCCCTGCATGCGCACTGCCGTCTGCTCGTGGAGCCTGCGCCCGTCGGACCCCGCGGAGCTCGCGTCGCTGCTGCGCGAACTGCGGATTATGCGCGTGCAGCTGGCGCTCGTGCCGTGCGTCGAGGATCCGGAGCGCTGGGGCCGTGCCGCGGCGCGGCTCCGTGACGCAGGCGTCGAGATCGTCAGCGGCATGCTCGCGACCGTCGGCGAGGACTACTCGACGCTCGAGAGCATCGCGCGCACCGGCGGAGTGCGCAGCGATCGCTGGTGGAACGCCAACCTGGACCGCGCCATCGGCGTGGCGAACTTCGCGTCGGCGCACGGCATTGCGCTCGTGACCTTCCACGCCGGCTTCATCCCGCATGAGCGCGCAGACCCCGCACGCGAGGTCATGCTCGACCGCCTGCGCACGGTCATCGACCTCTTCGCGCAGCGTGGCGTGGACGTCGCGTTCGAGACGGGACAGGAGAGCGCGCGCACGCTGCAGCAGGCGCTCGATGACCTTGGGCGACCCCGTGCCGGCGTCAACTTCGATCCCGCCAACATGATCCTCTACGGCATGGGTGACCCGGTCGATGCGGTGCGGACGCTCGCCGCGCGCATCCGGCAGGTGCACATCAAGGATGCGCTGCCGACGGCCGTGCCCGGCACCTGGGGACGCGAGGTTCGCGCAGGCGAGGGGCAGGTGCGTTGGCGCGAGTTCCTGCAGGCGGTGCGCGAGGCCAATGTCGCGGCAGGCCGTGGCCGCGAGGACATCGACCTGGTCATCGAGCGCGAGGCCGGCGCCGCACGCGCAGGCGATGTGGGGCACGCGAGGGACCTTCTCGCGTCGCTCGGCGCGTAGCGCCTACAGTCGTGAAGGCGGATCGCCATGCCCACCTACGTCTACGCCATCACCAACGCCGACGGAAGCGACGGCGAGCGCTTCGAGGTCTTCCAGCGGATCACCGATCCCGCGCTGACCACGCATCCCGAGACGGGCGCGCCTGTGCGGCGCGTGCCGGTCGCGAGCCAGTTCCAGGCTGGCAGCGACGCGCAGCGGCTCTCCAACTCCAACCTCGAGCGGCTCGGCTTCACCAAGTACGAGCGCGCGGGCGATGGCACGTACGAGAAGAAGGCGGGCGAGGGGCCGCGCACCATCTCCGCGGACGACTGACCGCGCCGGTCGCATCCGCGGCGATACGCTCGCGGCATGTCCGCGCTTGCGCGCACTGTCGGCTGGGGCCTCTACTGCACGACGAGCTGGACGTGGTGCATCGGCATGTACCTGCCGCTGATCCTGATGCGCGACTACGGGTGGCCTGGGTTCATCGCGTTCGCGGTGCCCAACGTGATTGGCTGCGCAGCCTTCGGGTACGTCATTGACCGGAGTCGCAGCGCCTCGCTGCAGGCGAGGCTCGGCGGCGCAATGGCGGCATTCGCGGCCGCGACGATCCTCTACCAGTGCGCGTTCCTCACGTGGCGCGTGGCCGGAGATCCTGCGGGTCCTCCAGCGCAGATGTTGCTGCTCGCGGCCATCGCCGCGCTGTTCGTGATGCTGCGGCGCGGCGGATCCTCCGATGCGCTCTGGCTCGGCATCGGCGTGGCGGCATGCGCCGTCAGCGCATGGGTCGCGATGTCCGTGGGCACCTCGCGGCTGGCGCAGATCGGCTGGAGCGGCGCTCGGCCAGCCTCCGAGCTTGCCTATGCGGCCCCGGTCATCGTGCTGGGCTTCCTGGCATGCCCCTACCTGGACCTCACCTTCCACCGGGCGCGCGAGAGGAGCCCGAGCCGGCACAGCTTCGCGGTCTTCGGCGTCACGTTCGCCGCCATGCTCATGGTGAGCGCCATGACCTTCGATCCTGCATCGGGCGATGCGCTGCCGGTGTGGCCCGTGCTTGTCCAGTGGACCGTCCAGGCCTGCGCCACCATCGGCATGCACGCTCGGGAGCTTCGGCGAGGGCTGGTGACGGTCGCCACATGCCTTCTCGGGTGCGCTGTGGCGCTGTGGGCCCTCCCCGAACTGTTTTCCGCCGGCAGCCGCGAGCCGCTGGCGATGGGAGGGGAGCCCAACTACTTGCGTCTGCTCGGGCTCTACGGGCTGGTCTTCCCGTTCTGGATCATCCTGCGCCTGCGCGGCCGCCCGCCGTGGCTTGCCGTGCTGGCCATCGCGGCGTGCCTGCCCTTCATGGAGGCCGGCTTCGTAGGTCACCGCAGTGCCCTTCTTCTTGTTCCGCCCGCACTCCTCGCTGTCCTGTGCGCGGTCCCGGTGGCACACTGGAGACGAACCGCGGAAGCGTCCACCGCGCACTGACCGACGAGCCACCCGATGCCCGATCCCTCCCTGGCACCCATTCCCCGCGAGCGGTGGAACCGAGCGTCCGCATCGCACCTGCTCGCGCGCGCAGGATTCGGTGGCACGCCCGAGCAGGTCGAGGCCCTCGTGGCGATGGGACCCGCGGATGCCGTGGACTACCTCGTGGACTACGAGGGGATCACGTCGGACCCGATGCCGGAGGACCTGTTCGACGCGGCCATCCGCACGCCACCGAGCGAATCGGAGCGGCTCACGATCGCGCGTGCGCGCCGCGAGGGCGACGAGGGGGTGCTCGAGCGAGTCCAGCGCGAGCGCAACGCGGCCGATGCGCAGGACCGCGAGCAGCTGGTGTCGATGCGCCAGTGGTGGCTGAAGCGGATGATCGAGACTGGCCGGCCGCTCGAGGAGAAGATGACGCTGCTCTGGCACGGCCACTTCGCCACAGGCTGGCGGACGGTCGAGGACAGCTACCACATGTACCTGCAGAACCGCATGCTGCGCATGCATGCGACGGGTGACTTCGGGGAGATCGCGTACCGGATCATCCGCGACCCGGCCATGCTGCGCTACCTCGACAACAACCGCAGCAGGCGCGGCCAGCCCAACGAGAACCTCGCGCGCGAGCTCATGGAGCTGTTCCTGCTCGGCGAGGGCCGCGGCTACTCGGAGCAGGACATCAAGGAGGCGGCGCGCGCGCTCACGGGATTCACCTTCGAGGACGACCGGTTCCGCTTCGATGCGCGCGCCCACGACGATGGGCGGAAGTCGATCCTGGGCACGGTGGGCCCGCTCGACGGCGACGACCTCGTGCAGATCCTGCTGTCGAGGCCCGAGTGCTCCGAGTTCATCTGCGGCAAGCTGCACCGCTTCTTCGTGGACGACGGCCCGAGCGCTCCCGACCGCGACGCGCGCGTGGCGATCGCGCGCCTTGCAGAGCTGATGCGCAAGGAGCGCTACCGCATCAAGCCGGTGCTGCGCACGCTCTTCCTGAGCCGCCACTTCCACGATCCGGCGTACCGCGGGTCGGTGGTGAAGAGCCCGGTCCAGCTCGTGGTGCAGACGATCCGGCAGCTTGGCACCCCGCCGCGCGAGCTCGCCACACTCGCGTCGGCGCTTGACCTGATGGGCCAGAGCCTGTTCCAGCCGCCCTCGGTCAAGGGATGGGATGGAGGACGCGCGTGGATCAACACGAGCACGCTCTTCATCCGGCAGAACACCGCCGTCTACCTGCTCACGGGCCGCCTTCCCGAGAGCGGGATGTGGGCGAGCGACCCCAATCCGTGGGCCGGCGGCCCCTTCGAGCAGGCGGTCGCCGCGCGCGCACGGGACGGGAACGTGGATGCGGCCGCGGAGGCGGCCCTCGAGCTGTGCCTGTCGGTGGACCCCGTGCCGGCACGGCGCGAGCAGTTCCGCACGTTCGCCCGCTCGCTTGGCGGGCCGCTGGCCGGCGAGCGGCTGATCCGGGCCCTGTGCATGGCGACAGCGCTTCCCGAGTACCAGCTGTGCTGAAGAACGCGAGGAACCCATGACCGATCCCAACCTGCCCTTCTCGCGACGAGTGTTCCTGCAGCAGGGCGTCACGCTGGCGTCGCTCGTCTCCACGATCCCATGGTTCCTTCAGCACAGCGCCCTCGGCGTGCTCGCGCAGCAATCGACACGTACGGCCAGCACGCCCGGCGTGCCCGAGGACCGCGTGCTCGTGGTGGTGCAGCTGGCCGGCGGCAACGATGGGCTCAACACCGTCGTGCCCTTCGGCGACGATGCGTACTACCGTGCCCGGCCCGCGCTCGCGGTGGCATCTCCCGCCCGCGGCGGGGCCAACGCCGCACTGGTCGCGGACTCTTCGGCTGGCCTCGGCCTGCACCCCAACCTCACGGGGCTGAAGTCGCTGCTCGACGACGGGAGGCTGTCGATCGTGCAGGGCGTGGGGTACCCAAACCCCAACCGCTCGCACTTCGCGTCCATGGACATCTGGCACACGGCGCGGACCGACGCCAAGGGCGCAGGGTGGATCGGCCGCTACGTCGATTGCACCTGCAGCGGCACGCCCGATCCGGAGGGCGTGATCTCGATCGGGCGCACCGCGCCGCTTGCGCTGATGGGCCAGCGCAGCACGCCCGTGTCCTTCGAGAATGCGCAGCTCTTCAGGTGGATGGGCGCTGATGTCGACCCCGCCCTCGAGTCGACCTACGAGCGGCTCACGCGCGCCGGCGAGATCGAGGGCGTCGCGCCGGGGAGCCAGCAGGCGTTCCTGATGCGCACGGCGCTCGATGCGCAGCTCTCGAGCGACCGAATCAGAGGCGCGCTCCGCGGCACGCCGCTCGTGAGCTACCCGGGCACGCCGCTCGCACGGCAGCTGCAGGCCATCGGCGCGATGATCCGCGCGGGCATGCGCACGCGCGTCTACTACGCGTCAATCGGCGGCTTCGACACGCATGCGGGACAGGCGAACACGCACGCGCAGCTCATGCGCGCCGTCGGCGACGCCCTCAAGGCATTCCAGGATGACCTCGTGGCGCAGCGCAACGACGGGCGCGTGCTCACGATGGTCTTCAGCGAGTTCGGCCGGCGCGTGCGCCAGAATGCGTCGGGCGGCACCGACCACGGCACCGCGGCGCCGATGTTCCTGATCGGTCCCATGGTCAGGCCGGGCATCGTGGGCACGCACCCATCGCTCGCCGACCTCGACGGGGGCGACCTCAAGTTCACCACGGACTTCCGCAGCGTGTACGCGTCTGTCCTCGATGAATGGATGAAGGCGCCTGCCGTCAAGGTGCTTGGGGGCGACTACCCAAAGGCCAAGATCCTGCGCTCGTAGCGCCGCTGGGCGGCGCCGGCGCGGCCCTCGGCATGCGCGGAACTCCTGATCGATAGCATTCGCCCCATGTCCACCGCACCTCACACCTTCCCGGGCAGCGCAATGCCTCAAGAGGAGAGCAAGCGCGTCATCTGCGGCATCATGGGCATCCTGTTCGGTTACCTAGGCATCCACCGGTTCATCTTGGGCGACGTGACCGGTGGGATCCTGCGGATCGTGATCTGGGTGCTCACATGCTTCTCGGTAGGCGCCCTCATCGGCTTCATCGAGGGGATCATCTACCTGACGAAGTCAGATGCCGAGTTCGTCCAGACGTACCAGGTTCAGAAGCGCGGCTGGTTCTGACCGCGCACACGCAGCCGAGCGCTCGTGTGCCTTGGGGTCTGCTGCGGCACCACGTCGTGCCGGACCGGCCTGCAGCTACTCCGCGGCGTCGCCCATC
>JBIIIL010000035.1:0-14579 GCA_044234825.1 Phycisphaerales bacterium | reverse complement strand
CGCCGCGCGTCGCGGGTCAGCCCCAGCCCCTGGGATGGTCGCTCATCCAGCGCAGTGCGCGCTCAACGCTGTCCTCGAGGCCGGTGCGCGCGCTCCATCCGAGTGCGGCAGCGATCGCACGTCCGTCGGCCACGAGCGATGCAGGATCTCCCGGCCGCCGTGCGCCCACCGTGTGGGGCACTGGCTTGCCCGCGACCCGCGCGCATGCGTCGAGCACCTCGCGCACCGAGAATCCGGTCCCGGTGCCCACGTTGAATCGCATGGAGCCGGACTCGGGCAGCGCCGCGAGCGCACGCACATGCGCATCGACGAGGTCGTCCACGTCCACGTAGTCGCGGATGCACGTGCCGTCGCGCGTCGGGTAGTCGTCGCCGTACACCGTCAGCGCGGCTCGCCGGCCCAGCAGCGCCTGGATGCACAGCGGGATGAGGTGCGTCTCGGGGCGATGGTCCTCGCCGAGACGGCCTCGCGGATCGCAGCCGCTGACGTTGAAGTAGCGCAGCGCTGCGAACGAGAAGGGGGTGCCGGCTGCATGGGCGGCCACGAGCCGGTCCGCGAGCACATGCTCGAACGCCAGCTTCGATGCGCCATACGGATTGATCGGCCGCTGGGGGCAGTCCTCGCGGATCGGGATCAGCTCAGGTGGAGGTTCGCCATAGGTCGCCGCGGTGCTCGAGAACACGATGCGGCGCACGCCGGCCTCATCCATCGCCTGCAGCAGCGCGAGCGATCCCGCGAGATTGTTCGACCAGTACTCGACAGGCCGCTCCACCGACTCGCCGACGTAGGTCAGCGCAGCAAAGTGCATGACCGCCGTAACCCCGCCCGATCGCATGACGCCCGCGAGCCGCTCGCGGTCCGCGATCGAGCAGTGCTCGAATCGCGCGGCGCCCTTGGGCGACGACGCCACCACGGCCTCGGCCGCCGCACGGTGGCCGCGCGAGAGGTCATCGACCAGGGTGACCCGGTGTCCCGCCTCGGCGAGCGCCAGCGCGGCGTGCGACCCGATGAACCCTGCACCTCCCGTCACGAGCACATGCTGGGGCTGCATGCCGGGGAGGGTAGCCGCCTTGCGGCAGGGCAGCGGTGCGGTGACAATGGCGCAATGGCTCGAGAGCACTCCCGTCCCGCCGCACAGGGCGACATCTTCCACGCCGCCGATCCGGACATGCTCCGGCATGCGCTTGAGGAGGCCTTCTCCTACCGCGGCGACGTGACGCTCACGCTGGCTGACGCGTCAGTCGTCGACGGCTACGTGTTCGACCGCAAGTCTGGCCCGACCCTTGCCGAGTCCACGGTGCGCGTGCTGCTCCGCGAGTCCGACGAGCGCCGCACCGTGCGCTGGTCGGAGATCCGCTCGGTGTCGTTCACGGGCAAGGACACCGCCGCCGGCAAGACCTGGGAGAACTGGGTCAAGCGCTATGCGGAGAAGCGCCTCTCGGGCGAGGCTGCCTCGATCGAGAGCGAGTCGCTCGACTGAGCTTGGCTGCCGGTTCCGTTCGGCACTCCCCGGTGCGGCGGCGCGCGGCCGAGCTCAGCAGCGCTCGATGAGCATCGTCACTGCGTTGCCGCCGCCGAGGCAGAGGCTGCAGATGCCCAGCCGGCCGCCCGTGCGGCGCAGGCCGTGCACGAGCGTCACCAGCACGCGTGCGCCGCTCGCGCCGATGGGGTGGCCGAGCGCAATGCCGCCACCTGCGACATTGAGCCTGTCCTCGGGGATGCCGAGCGGCTTCACGTCGGCAAGCACCTGCGCCGCGAAGGCCTCGTTGACCTCGAAGAGGTCGATGTCGGACACCTTGAGGCGGTGATCGGCGAGGAGCCGCTCGATGCCGACCTTCGGTGCGATGAAGATGTCCTTGGGATCGACGCCCGCGGTGTTGTAGCCCAGGATTCGCGCCATCGGGGCGACGCCGGCGCCCTTGGCGCGCTCCGCGCTCATGACGACGACCGCGGCGGCGCCATTGGAGATCTGGCTCGCGTTGCCGGCGGTGACGACGCCGTCGGGCTTGAATGCAGGGCGCAGCTTCGCGAGACCGTCGACGGTGGTGTCTGCACGGATGCCCTCGTCCGCGTCAAGCCCGGCCTTCTGCTTGCACTGCTCGGCGGTCAGGGGGGCGATCTCGGCCTTGAACCAGCCGGCGCCCGTGGCGTGCGCCGCACGCTGGTGGCTCTGTGCGCTGAACCGGTCCTGCTCGGCGCGGGATACGCCGTGCGTCGCCGCCGTGTGCTCGGCGGCCATGCCCATCGGCCAGCACTCGAATGCGCACGCGAGGCCATCGGACTCCATGTGGTCGCGCATCTCCGACTTGCCGTACTTCACGCCAGCGCGCAGGTGCATCATGTGCGGCGCGAGGTCCATGCTCTCCATGCCGCCCGCCACGATGCAGTGCGACTCGCCCGCGCGGATCGTCGTGGCGGCCTGCATCACCGACTGGAGACCGGATCCGCACACCTTGTTCACGGTGACCGCGCTGAGCGTGACGGGCAGGCCCGCCTTGAGTCCCGCCTGGCGCGCCGGGTTCTGGCCGACGCCCGCCTGAAGCACGCATCCCATGATGCACTCGTCGATCAGGTCCCGGGCCGCAGGCGCATCCGCAAGCGCGGCCGAGATGGCATGCGCACCGAGCTGAGGTGCCGGGACCCGGCTCAGCGAGCCGAGGAACTTGCCGATGGGCGTGCGACGGGCAGCGACGATGACTGGGGTGGACATGGGGCAGGAATGCTAGTGCCTTCCGCACTCCCCGGCAGCCGTATCCTGCCCCGGGATGGCGCCGCAGCAGAGCACCGACAACCTGTTCAGCCTCCAGAGCCACATCCTGGCCGAGGAGGCGCGGCACCCCGGGGCCTCGGGCGACTTCTCCTGGATCATCAGCGCCATCTCTCTGGCGGGGAAGGCGATCGCGCACCGCGTGCGGCGGGCCCGCCTCGAGAGCGTGCTCGGCGAGCACGGCACCAGCAACGTGCAGGGCGAGTCGCAGCAGGAGCTGGATGTCATCTCGAACGAGATCCTGATGCGATGCCTCGGCACGCGGGCGTCCATCGCGGTGCTGGCGAGCGAGGAAGACCAGGAGCCCACGATCCTGCGGCGCGGGAAGGATGGCGGCAAGTACTGCGTGCTCTTCGACCCGCTTGACGGGTCAAGCACGCTCGACACCAACGGCGCTGTCGGCACCATCTTCACCGTGCTCCGCAACGACGCGGACGTGGCCGATGCCGAGGCCACGGTCTGCCAGCCTGGCTCGCGCCAGATCGCCGCCGGCTACATCCTCTACGGGCCGAGCACGGCGTTCGTGATCACGACCGGCAACGGCGTCGACCTGTTCGAGCTCGATCCCTTCGTGGGTTCCTTCATCCTCGTGAAGCGCTCGCTGCGGATCCCGCAGAGCAAGAGGGTCTACTCGGTGAACGAGGCGTACACCGACTCGTTTCCGCCGGGGTACCGCAGCTACCTCGCCTGGGCGCACGGCCACGGCTATTCCTCGCGCTACATCGGGTCGCTTGTGGCGGACATCCACCGGATCCTGCTCACGGGTGGCGTGTTCATGTATCCGCCCACGAAGTCGCACCCCAGCGGCAAGCTGCGCCTGCTGTACGAGGCGAACCCGATCGGCATGATCGTGGAGCAGGCGGGGGGGAGGTGCCTGAGCGGCACCGAGCCGACTCTCGACATCGTCCCGACCAAGCTGCACCAGCGCGTCCCGCTGATCGTGGGCTCGGCGGGCGAGGTGGAGGCGGTGCGCGCCCACTTCAGGACACCCGCAGACGCGCTGCCCTGAGCGCTGGCCACGTGCGGCCCGCGCGTTGCGCGTGGCGCGCGCGGGCGGCGGCCGAGGGGCGCATGCATCACTCCACCGCCGGGATGAGCCTCATCGCGGCGGCATCGACGAGCCCCCGGTCGCTGAGCTTGAGGGCGGGAATCACGATGAGCGCCAGGAACGCAAGCGTCATGAAGGGCGCATGCAGCCGGGAGCCGAGGGCACGCGCGCCTTCAGTCAGCGTCGCATAGGCCGCCGCGACCTCCTCCGCAGGCCGGTCGCTCATGAGTCCGGCGATCGGCAGCGGGAGCACCTGCGTGCCGGAGTCCGCGAGCGCGAGTCCCCCGCGGGATGCGAACACGGCGTTGATCGCGCTGGCAAGTTCCGCGCGCGATGCGCCTGCCGCCACGATGTTGTGCGAGTCGTGGGCCACGCTCGAGGCGATCGCGCCGCGCGCGAGGCCGATGCCCCGCACGAGCGCAAGCGCTGGGGGCGCATCGACGTACCGGTTCGCCACGGCAAGCAGCAGCAGGTCACGTGACGGATCGGGCTCTGCGCAGCCGCCGTGCACGCGCACGGACTCCCTCAAGTGCCCGGTCACCAGCTGCCCATCGTCGACGGCGATGACGTGCGCGGTCGCCGTGGTGCGCGAAGGCGGCGCGACCTGCAGTCGCAGGTCCTCCGGAAGGACGCGGCACGACCGGAACCTGTTGGGGGTGGCGCTTGCCCGCCGAGGCAGGCGCGAGACGCCATCCTCCGCGACGACCGCGCCGGCAATCCAGGTCCGGCGGACGCGAAAGTCGCGCAGGTCATCGACAAGCGCCATGTCCGCGCGGTCGCCGGCGCGCAGCAGGCCGCATGGCATCCGGTAGTGCGTCACCGTGTTCAGCGTGCCCGCCCGCAGCGCATCGAGGGGATCGATGCCCGCAGCGACCGCACGGGCCATCAGGCGATTGATGTGCCCGGCCGCGAGCGTGTCAGGATGCGCATCGTCCGTGCACCACATGCACCGGTCAGGACGCTCGCGCAGCACCGGCAGCAGCGCATCCATGTTGCGTGCCGCGGATCCCTCGCGGATCGCCAGCATCATGCCCGCGGCGATGCGGGCTCGCCCCTCGTCTGCGGTGCGGCACTCGTGGTCCGTCTCGATCCCCGCCGATGCGTACCGCGAGATGTCCTCGCCGAGCAGGCCCGGGGCGTGCCCGTCCACACGCTTGCCGCGCGCCTTGGCGGCCGCGATCTTGGCCATCACCTGCGGATCGCGCGCCAGCACGCCGGGCCAGTTCATCACCTCGCTGAGGTAGGGCAGCCTGGGGTCATCGAGGAGCCGTGCCACCGCATCGGCGTCGAGGTCCGCGCCGGCGGTCTCGAGCGCCGTCGCAGGCACGCATGAGGGCACGCCGAACCAGAAGGTGAAGGGGCTGCCCGCAGCGTCATCAAGCATGAAGCGGATGCCGTCGGCGCCGAGCACGTTCGCGATCTCGTGCGGGTCGCTGACTGTGCCCACAGTGCCGTGGCGCACCGCGACGCGCGCAAACTCCTGCGGGGGCAGCATGCTGCTCTCGATGTGCACGTGCGCGTCGACAAGGCCCGGAACCAGCACGCCCGGATCGACGCGTGCCGCCTCCGCACCCGCCAGCTGGCGGATGGACGCGATCCGCCCGCCGCGGAGCCGCACCTCGGCGGGCACGATGCGCCGACCATGCACATCAGCAACCATGTGACGCAGGACCGTGTCGCTCGAGTCCTGCATCCGAAGTGCATCGCCCTCTGCGGCTTCCGCGTGAATCGCTGCGGGGTCACGCATCGGTGGCAGGCACGAACCCGGGAACCTGACGCGCCCGGCCGCACTCGGGGCATGGGCTCCCCGGCGGCAGCGCGCGCAAGTCGTACGTGCAGGCTGGGCACCTGTCGTCACGGAACTCGAGCAGGAACACGACGCCGCATTCCGCGCACGCGCTCTCCCCGCGCGTCGCGATGTGCGGGCGCTGGCAGCGCGGGCACGTCAGGCGTGCCGAGGCCACGGGCCGTGAGCGGTCGCTCGACGGCCCCGATGCCTTGCCGATCCGCAGCAGCACCACGGCCGCGAGGATCGAGCACGCATCGACGATCAGCAGCGCGGCAAGCACGCGCTCGAGCATGAAGTCGCGCCAGTCCGACCACATCACGTCCATGAACTCCACCGTGACGATCGCGCCCGCGCACGCCGTGCACGCCACGATCGCATGGCGCAGCAGCTGGGTGTAGCCCTTGAGCGGGAACGTGGACAGCATCAGCCACAGTCCCGCGCATAGCGCGAGGGTCGTGGTGGCGACGGTCCCGGCCACGTGCAGCCTGTCCGGAACCGCCAGGAGCGAGTCGGCACCGGATCCGAAGGGCCTGATCTCGTGGAAGGAGTACCAGAGCCACAGCATCGCCGCGAATCCAGTGGCCACGAGCCCGATGGCCGCCAGCGCCCGATCGGCAGGACCCGCGGCGACCACGTCGCGCATCGGCCGATTCGGCTGCGCACGAAGCCCCATGGCGCAGATTGCGGCGACGACTGCGGCGCCGAGCAGGATGAAGTAGCTCGCCAGCGCAAACTCGCCCCCCGTGCCAGTGCCGAAGGCCATCTGCATCATGAATGCGGCGCCGAAGGCGATGCCCGCGCCCCACAGTGCCACGGACTCGGCAATCCTGTACGTGCGGTCCATCGCGACATTGCGCCGCGTGAGCGGCCCGACCGCCACGATCATCGCTCCGAGCCCGTATCCGATCCAGGACCCGGCGGGCAGCTCCATGCCCCAGCCAAGGCCAACCGGCCCGCGGTACCAGATCGCGCCGATCACCAGCAGCGCGCCGATGGCCACGTACCCCGTCCATGCCACCGCGAGCGGCGTGAACCGCCGGGCGGCGTTGGTGGCGCTCACGGGCAGCATCATGCCGCTGCCGATCGCGATCGTGAGCGATGTGCCGAGCATCCTGCCCGCAGGGATGAGCCCGTCCGCAAAGATGGCGGTGACCCCGAAGAGCGCCGCGAGGCCAAGCGCCCCGAGCATCACGCGCAGGATGATGGCCCGCAGGTTCATGCGCACAGGCTATCTGCGCCGCGGGCGCGACGAGTGCCGTGTGCGGTCGGTGCTGCATTGGCTCAGGTGCGCGAGACGCCCAAGCGACGACGCGCGCTATCTCCGGTCGATCGACGCGACCCTGAACTCCGTGTCGCCCGGGTTGATGGCCACAGTCGCCGTGCACTCGCGGCATCCGTGGCGCATCACCTGCTCGACGGCGATCGAGCGCGCGAGGGCTGGCCCGCGCACGTCCGGCTTCCAGCGGTCCTTGCCTGCGGTGGCGCCACCGCCGATCGGCACACGAGGCCCGTATGCATCCATCACGAGCTTCTTGCCCGAGAGCCCGTTGTCCCCGAAGGGTCCGCCCTCGATGAAGTCGCCGATCGGATTGATGCGCATGTCGAGGTTGGGCGAGACGGAGAGCCCAGGCACGATGGCGGCCATGGCGTCGATCTCCGACCGGAGGCGCTCGCCCAGCGCACGGTGCGCCTCGATCGCCCGCCAGAACCGCGAGTGCCACATCGAGACGGTCACCTGCTCGAGGGACCATCGCATGCGCCCATCGTCTGCGCGATGCTCGGCGACGAGCACGATGACCTTGCCGTCCGGACCGAGCAGCAGGCTGCGCTGCTCGCGGCGCAGCGCATCGAGCGCGCCCGCAAGCCGCTTCGCGATCGCATGCTCGACGGGAAGCATGTCGGTGCCCGGCGTGCTGCAGGCGTATCCCACGCTGATGACCTGGTCATCGGAGACCTCGCGGAACTTGGACTCGCCCTTGAGCATCGGCCCGATGCAGAGGTCCGTTCGGATCTTCAGCCGCCGGGGATCGGGGCCGAACATGCGACCGTACCCGATGTCGGCGTAGACCTTCCGCACGATTGCAGGAAAGTCGATGGTGCGTGCGCTGCGGCAGGCGACGCGTCCGTCGATGAAGATCGTGTTGCGGTGCAGGGCGACCTCCACGCCCACGAGTGCGCGGCGCTCGCGGCGCCAGGCCTCCTGGACGATCGCATCCGCCACGGCGTCCGCGAGCTTGTCGGGGTGGCCAGGGAGGACGTACTCGGCCGGTCGAAGGGTCGTGAGTTCAGCGGTCATTGGAGGCTCCATGCAGGTCGATCCAGTGGTTGGCAAGGCCCTCGAGGTCCTTGCGGCTGGTGCTGCTCCCGGTGAGCGCCACGCCGATGAGGCAGGACGTCAGCGTCTCGCGGGATGCGGCTCCGGGCGTGCCCACATACCCGTCGGTGACGATCACGGCGCGCCGCACGTGATGCCTGCGCATGTGGTTGGCGACGCACTCGATCGACGTGCCGCCGGTCGAGGGGCATGTGCCCTTGCGGAGTTCCGCAAAGCCGATGTCAACCACCTCCGTCGAGAAGAGGTGGACAGTGCGGTGCACCATGCCCTCGCAGTCGAGCACCGCCCGGTAGAGCGCGCCGATCACGTCGCTCATGCTGCCGGAGACGTCGACGTACACATGCACGAGCTCGCCGCCGCGATGGACCCGCGTGTGCTGCATCGGATGGCGGAACAGCGCAGGCTGCACGCCAAGGCCTCGGAGCACGCAGGTCCTGCGGTCGAGGCGAGGCAGTGGCGACTCCACGTCGATCTCCCGACGCTGCGGGGCGCGCATTGCGCTCGATCCGACTCGGCCCGCGACCTTGCGGAGCAGGCCGGCGAGCATGGTGCGCCGCGTTGGCGGCAGCCCGATCTTCGTGGCCTTCAGCAGGTCGCTCGCGGACCGTCCTGCGATCGGGTTGGGCGGCTGTGGCCATCGCTCCACGAGGCGCCTGATGTGCTCCATGAACTCGGGTGCGCGGTACTCGAGCCCGCCATCGCTCGAACTGCCCGCGCCTGATGGGCTGTGGTCTCCAAGCAGCTCCATGACCAGGTCTGGCGGCACCTCCTGGGTGAGCGCCTGCCGCAGCTCCTCGTAGGTCGCACCCGTTGGCGAGTAGAGCCGCTCGTGCAACGGGGCGAGATGGGCCCGCGAGGGTTGCTTCAGCGCATCGGGCGTCGTCCCGTACCTGGTCGGAAGCCAGCCCGGCGGCGGGCGCAGGAAGCAGGCTGGGAACTTCGCGTGGTCGTAGAAGTCCTCGAAGAGCGCGCGGTGCGCGCGCTCGGGCATCAGGAAGCAGAGCATGCTGTTGATGACCGCATCGAAGACGATGTTGTCCAGCGGGGTCACCCTCGGAAACAGCCGGGTGTGCCCGAGGATGACGTGGTGCAGCTCGTGCATCACGAGCGTCACCAGCTTGTCCGGGGTACTCGCGTGCTCGGCCACGAACTTCGGATTGATGAGCATGCGTGGCCGCCTCCTGCACTCGACCGCCGCAGAGGGCACCTCGGTGGACTCCACGATCTCGGAGAGCTGCAGCAGGGCAGGCAGGCCGTAGCTGGCGGAAGGGAACGCGTTCAGGAGGCGATCGGCGATTGGGGCGTGGATGGTCATGGGTTGAGGTTCCAGGATTTGGGGATGAGCAGGGTGACTTGCAGGCGAAGCGAGTCGGACGTGATGGATGGCGGGAGGTCGCGCATGAAGACACTTCCGAAGCAGCGCGACATGACCGCGAGCAGGACGCGGGGGTCGTCTGTGAGGCCAGCGATTGATTCGCCGGGGGCGTTGCGCAGGACTGCGGCGACCGGAGGTAGCCGCGCGAGCAGCGGGCAGGGCTCGGCTGCAGCCTCGACCAGTCTCGCGTAGCCCTCGGCCGCGGTCGGCATCGGCAAGCCGAAGGTGGGGCAGTAGTCGGCGAATGCGGTTGCGGCTGCAGGCCACTGCGGGGAGGAGAACCGGAGTCTCCGGCACTGCGCGGCGCTCTTGTGCGTGACGGTGAAGGTGGGCCGGCAGCTCATGTTGTGGATGAGCGGCTGCGCGGGCGCGCCCGCGCCGGATGCTGGCGCCCGTGCGTGATCGACAGTGCCGCGCGACCGGCTCATGGCTTCACCCGCGGGCGGCGTGCGCGTCGCGTGCGGCTGCCGGCCGACGCGACATCCGCGAGGTACGAGGAGCGCAGCAGCGCGCGCACTGATCTCCAGGACTCGATCACGCGCGCGGTGTCGCCCACCTGCGCAATGTCATGCGCCGTGAACAGGCTCGGAAGGAGGTTGGACAGCAGCGCGAAGTCAGGATCGGACCCCACCTGCGCCAGCGCCGCCGTCACCTCACGCCACGCGCTGTGCGCAGGTCCTGTGGCCGCGATGGTCTGGTTGAGCTCGTGCCCCGCAGCAACCTGCGCGTAGAGCGCCGCGCACTGCTCAGCGACCGCCGCAATCACCGCGGCCGCATGGCCATGCTCCACGATCCAGTGCCCAAGCGCCTGGCGGCCGCCAGGCGGCAGATGCGCGATGGCGTCGGCGACATACGCGGATCGTTCCTGGACGGCCAGTTGCGGCATGTGCGTGGCCCGCATGGCCCGTCGCACCGGATCGCGCTCGCACGCCAGTGCCCGCCGCGGGTCGCCCGCGTCGAGCCGCGCAGTCTTCCACGCGGTGGTGTGCGCCATCATGAGCCTGGCCGAGTCGAAGCTGATGCCCTCCGCGCGCTGGGGCACGCTGGAGCTCATCGCAAGCCAGCTCGAGTCGACGATGTCCGTGCCTGGTGCGCGGATGACCGTCGCCGCATGGACTGCAGCGATGTTCCGGTAGAGCATGGCGGCGCGGCGACCGGAAAGCGCCACGCCGAGCGCTGCCGCGTGATGCACGACCTCTCGTACCGCATCGGCGATGGCCGTGCCCGCATACTCGAGCACGAGCTCCATCTCGCAGCGGGTCGCTGCGATCGCCTCCAACACCGCGCGGCACGCCTCGGCGCGCGGATCGGCGGACGCGCTCGTGATGATGGCGTGCTGGTCGCGCTCGCTCATGCCTGCCCACGACGGCACCTCGAGCACGAAGCCGAAACGGTCCGCGAGCGCCGCGTCGAGCGGCTCGCTGCCGAGGTACGAGGCTTCGCCTGCCGAAGGCGCATCCGTGGCGGGCGGGTTCATCGCGGCCCACCGGTAGCGCAGCTTGGGGAGCGGCATGCCCTGCACCACCCGCTCGTGGATGATCGGGAAGAGGCGGTTCAGCATGTCCGGCCGCGCCCGGGAGAGCTCGTCGACGAACACCGCCTCCGCATCCCAGACCGATGCGGGCGTCTGCACGAACCGCAGCGTGCCGTCGTCGGCCGGGAGCGGGTAGCCGATCAGGTCGTCGTAGTTGACGAGGCTGGCGTTGTAGTGGCGCCACGCGAGCCCAAGCGCCTGCGCAAGGCGCGACAGCAGCATGCTCTTGGCCGTGCCGTGCGCGCCGATGAGCAGCAGCGGGGTCTCGAGGGCGAGTGCCGCGATGATGACCGGCTCGACGCGGTCGAAGCCGACGATGCCAAGGCTGCGGAGAAGCCCGGGCTCTGGCGCGGGTGCGAGTGGCGGCGTTGCGGTCGCGGCGGGGTCGGGTGCGGCGGATTCGGGCGTGGCCATGTCGGGGCTCCACGCATGCCGAACGGGAACCCCTCAAGGCAGCGCGGCGAACGTCGCCGCGATGGCCATGCGCAGGACCAAGCGGACGCGCAGCGTCCCAGGTCCCGCGGGCTTGTGCGCCATGTGCCGAAAACGCTTGGAATCAAGCGGTTTTGCGCATCGCGCCACATGCCCCTTTCGGGGTTTCCTCCGCACCGTGGCGCACGGCCTGTGGCTCGTGGCTCGGTTGCGATCCGGCTTTCAGAGGACTGCCGGAGATCGGTATGCGTCCCCAATTGTAGAGCGACCCCGCGAGCAGTCAAGCCACTCGCGGGGTCGCGCACGACATTGCGTGATGGGTACCGGCGGTCAGCCGCTCATGAGCTCGCCGCAGGTTCCGTGGTCTCTGGCGCCGCCGGCTCCGGATGCGTCGCCGAGAAGGAGAGGTGGTCCTTGCCCTCCTCGCGCGTCGCCACGATGTGCGCACCCGCCCTGAACTCGCCGCTGAGCAGGTTCTCCGCCAGCGGATCCTCGACGAACTGCCCCAGCGCGCGGCGCAGCGGACGCGCGCCGAAGTCGGGGTTGTAGCCCTTGTCGATGAGGAAGTCCTTCGCGGACTGGTCCAGCTCGAGGTGCATCTGGCGCTCGGTGAGGCGCTGCCGCACCTTGCCCAGCTCGATCTCGATGATCTGGTTCAGGTCGTCCTTGACGAGCGGCCGGAACACGATGATGTCGTCGAGGCGGTTGATGAACTCGGGACGGAAGAACTTCTCCGTCTCCGACATCAGCGCCTTGCGCATCTTGTCGTAGTCCTGCACCTCTGCGCGCCGGGTGAATCCGAACGCCGCGCCTCCCTTGATGATGTCGGCGCCGAGGTTGCTCGTCATGATCAGGATGACGTTCTTGAAGTCCACGTGCCGGCCGAAGCTGTCGGTGAGGCGTCCCTCCTCCATGATCTGCAGGAGCATGTTGTAGACGTCAGGGTGCGCCTTCTCGACCTCGTCGAGCAGCACCACCGAGTACGGCCTGCGGCGGATGCGCTCGGTGAGCTGGCCGCCCTCCTCGTAGCCGACGTAGCCGGGGGGCGCGCCGACGAGCCGCGACACGGAGTGCTTCTCCATGTACTCGCTCATGTCGAGGTAGATCATGGCCTCCGCGTCGCCGAACATGAACTCGGCGATGGCCTTGGCCAGCAGCGTCTTGCCGACGCCTGAAGGGCCCACGAAGAGGAACGAGCCCATCGGCCGGCGGGGGTCCTTGAGTCCCGCACGCGCCTTGCGGATGGCGCGCGACACCGACTTGACCGCCTCGTCCTGGCTGACGACCTTGCGGTGCAGCTCCTTCTCGAGCTGCAGCAGGCGCTCCGACTCCTCCTTCTGGAGGCGGGTCAGCGGCACGCCCGTCATCTTGGAGACGACCTCGCGGATCATCTCCTCGTCGACGACAGCCTGCGTCTCGTTCATGCGGTCGCGCCACTGCTGCTGGATCCGCTCCTTCTCCTTGCGGAGCTTCTCGGCCTGGTCGCGCAGGTCGGCGGCGCGCTCGTAGTCGGCGGCCTTCACCGACTCGTCCTTCTCGATCGCGAGGCGCTCGATGCGCTCCTCGATCTCGGTCAGGTCCGGCGGCTTGGTCATGCTCTTGAGGCGCAGGCGCGCTCCCGCCTCGTCGATGACGTCGATCGACTTGTCGGGCTGCACGCGGCCCGGGATGTAGCGCCCGGACATCTCGACCGCGCATCGCAGCGCGTCATCGGCGTACTTGACCTTGTGGTGGCTCTCGTAGCGCTCGCGCAGGCCCTTGAGGATCTCGAGGGTCTGCTCTGCCGATGGCGGCTCCACGGTGATCGACTGGAAGCGGCGCTCGAGCGCAGCGTCCTTCTCGATGTACTTGCGGTACTCGTCGAAGGTCGTGGCTCCAACGCACTGGATCTCGCCGCGCGCGAGCGCGGGCTTGAGCACGTTGGATGCGTCGATCGCGCCCTCGGCGCCGCCGGCGCCGACGAGCGTGTGGAGCTCGTCGATGAAGAGGATCACGTTCTTGGCGCGGCGCACCTCGTTCATGACCGCCTTGATGCGCTCCTCGAACTGGCCGCGGTACTTCGTGCCGGCCACCATCGCGGCCAGGTCAAGCACCACGAGGCGCTTGTCGTGCAGGATGTCGGGGACGTCCTGGCTCACGATCGCCTGCGCCAGGCCTTCGGCGATCGCGGTCTTGCCGACGCCAGCCTCGCCGAGCAGCACGGGGTTGTTCTTCGTGCGGCGGCAGAGCACCTGCACGAGGCGCTCGATCTCGCCGTGGCGACCGATCACAGGATCGAGCTCGCCGTTGCGCGCGAGCTCGGTGAGGTCGCGGCCGAAGGAGTCGAGGGCAGGGGTCTTGCTCTTGCCGCGGCGCTGGGGACCGGCCTCGCCGCCGGACGCGGGCTCCGAGGGCGACTCGGACTGCGGCTGCGCGCTGCTCTCCTCCTGCTCGCCGCCTGCGCCAAGCAGGTTGAGGACCTCCTCGCGGACCTCCTCGAGCTTGAGCCCGAGGTTGAGCAGCACCTGCGCGGCCACGCCGTCCTGCTCGCGCAGGAGGCCAAGCAGCAGGTGCTCGGTGCCGACGTAGTTGTGGTTGAGGTTGCGCGCCTCCTCGATCGCGTACTCGATGACCTTCTTCGCGCGCGGGGTCTGGGGCAGCTTGCCCATCGTGACCATCTCGGGTCCGCTCTTGACGAGCTTCTCGACCTCGAGGCGCACCTTGCGCAGGTCGATGCCGAGGTTCTTGAGGACGTTGGCGCCGACGCCGCTGCCCTCCTTCACGAGACCCAGCAGGATGTGCTCCGTGCCGATGTACTCGTGATTGAAGCGCTGCGCTTCCTGATTGGCCAGGGCCATCACCTTGCGGGCACGATCTGTCAGACGCTCGAACATGGGGAACCTCCTGAGGGGACCTGTGGCGCGTGTCCTGCGCGCAGAACACTGGACTGGTTGATGGGTGCAATCCCCATGCCAATCACCCGACCTGGACGCTGGCGCGCCTCGTGTCGGTTCGGGGCAGGGTAGGGAAGGTCCATCGTCATCACTGTCGGATATCTGGGGTGCGACTTCAAGGAAACCCGCTCGGTTCCCGCATGTTGCAGAGGCGCACCGGACGGCTCCAGGGGGCGCTCAGGCCCATGCAGGCTCGCTGGAGTGCACGTAACTGCAGGAGAATCCTAGGCCTGCACACGACCGTCCCGAAGTTGCACGATCCTGTCCGCGCGTGCGGCGACCTGGGAATCGTGGGTGACCATCACGATGGTCAGACCGGCCCTGTGGCGCTCGGCCAGCAGGTCAAGGATGGATGCGCCCGTCACA
>JBIIIL010000034.1:0-14815 GCA_044234825.1 Phycisphaerales bacterium | reverse complement strand
CTGCATCAGGCCCCGGGCGAGGCCGAACTGCGCGCGCAGCGCAGCATTGCCAGCACCCGCGGCGAGCACCAGAAGTCGCGGTCGCACGGCGACAGCCCCGGAAGATCCCGCGAGCGACACGGTGCCTCCGGGCCCGGGCCTCGCCTCCGCGCGAACGCACCACGGCGCGAGCGGCGACGCCAGCGCGCGCAGCACCGCCACGGGGTCGAACACCGGTTCGGGCAGGCGGAGGACGTCGCCGCGCACGCCCTGCAGCAGGGCAGGTCGCCCCTCGAGCGGGACCGTCTCGGGCCGCGCACGCAGCGAGAGCCTCGCGCCAGCCATGGCAAAGGCGCCCGACACGCCCTCGCTTCGCCAGAGCCACATGTGCCGCGCGAGGGGGGGCGCATTCCGGAGGTCGCACTCCTCGCCCGAATCGGACATGGCAAGCCAGCGCTCCGGCATGCGCTCGATGGCGCGCGCGCTGCCGGACACGAGGCCCCCGAGCGAGTACTTGACGCCCCCATGCACGATGCCTTGCGCGCACACGCTTTGCCCGTGACCAAGCGCGTCACGCTCGACCACGCACACGCTGTGGCCCGCACGCCTGAGGGCGTGCGCCGCAAAGAGCCCTGCCATGCCTCCGCCGATGACGAGCGCATCGATGTGCAGTGGCGTCGCGCTCATGGCTGCTGCGTGCGCCGATGCTATCGTCGCACAGGAGCCGCGCGTGCGAGTGCACTACCACGACGAGTACATGGTGGAGCTTCCGCCCACCCACGCATTCCCGATGCGCAAGTACTCGGAGCTTCGCGGGATCCTCCTGCGCGAGGGACTCGTGTCGCATGACGAGATCGTCGCCCCGGACGAGGCGCCCTGGGACTGGATCGCGCGAGTGCATGCGCGCGACTACTGCGAGCGCCTCGCATCCGGCACGCTGAGCGCGGACGAGGTGCGGCGGATCGGGCTGCCATGGTCCACGGGGCTCGTCGTGAGGTCGAGGCGGGCCGTGATGGGGACGATCCTCGCCGCACGGCACGCGCTCGAGCACGGCATCTCGGGCAACCTCGCGGGCGGCACGCACCATGCGTGCAGCGATCACGGCGAGGGCTACTGCGTGCTCAACGATGTGGCGATCGCGATCCGCAGGCTGCGCCAGGAGGGCCGGATCCGCCGTGCGCTTGTCGTGGACCTCGATGTGCACCACGGCAACGGCACCGCCGAGATCCTCGCCGGGGACCCGGACTCGTTCACGCTCTCGGTGCACGGCGAGCGCAACTACCCCGCCCGAAAGCCGCCGTCGACCCTTGACGTGCCGCTGCCTGACGGCACATCAGACGATGGGTACATGGGCGCCATGGTCCCGGCGCTTGCCGATGCGCTCGCGCGCAGCGCGCCTGACATCGCGTTCTACCTTGCGGGTGTCGATGTGCTCGCGGGGGATCGCTTTGGCCGCCTTGCGCTCACGCGTGCGGGCCTGGCCGCCCGGGACCGCCATGTGCTCGCGACGCTCGCCGAGGCCCGCGTTCCGACGACGCTCGTGCTCAGCGGCGGATACGCCGCGAGCGCCGCGCTCACGGCGGACCTTCACGCCGAGGCGTACCGGCAGGCGCGGGCGCTTGGCCTGGCGTGAATGGCGGGTCGCCGCCGCCGAGCAGGAACGACCGCAGCTCACGAGCCACTTCGCGGGGCGAGTCCGCGAAGATCACGTGCCCGCCATCGGGCACAAGCACAGTCGTGACCCGCGGGATCCCCTGGGCGAACACCTGCAGCATCGAGGGATCGGTGACGGCATCGTTCGCGCCGAAGATGACGAGGGTAGGTGCGGCGATCGACGGGAGCAGGGGACGCACGCCGTCAAGGAGGAAGGGCCGAATGCGGTCCACGATCGCGAGCCAGTCGGCACGGCGCTCGACGGCCCGGTCGATCATGGCCTGCCGAAAGGGCGCCGGGATCTGCGGCGGCCGCGCAAACACTCGGCGGACCACGTTGTCAAAGTCGGTCCCGTCCCTGATGTCGAGGGGGTTCTCGCCGCCATCGACCGCGCGCATGAACTCGTTGCGCACTGGCGGTTCGACGCCCGCCGGCGCAAGCAGCACAAGTCGACGCACTCGCTCCGGATGCGCTGCCGCGTAGGCCGCCGCGAATGCGCCGCCCATCGACGTGCCCACAAGGTCGATGCGCTCGGCACCGATGGAGTGGCGGAACCCCTCGATCCACTGGACGTACTGCTGCGGCCCGTAGGCGATGCCATGGCAGAGCTCGTGGTCGCCGAATCCCGGGAAGTCCGGCGCCCACACCCGTCGCGCGCCCTTCAGCCACGACATTGGCATGGTCATCGCCTCCTTGCTCGTGCCGAACCCGTGCAGGAACACGACGGGCGTGGCGTCCTCCGGCGACACGGGTCCGCCGCGAAGTGCGGGCGCGCTCCATCCATCCACGGACACGGCCTCAAGCGACAGCCCGTTGATCGTGCGGAACGCCCACGTCGCGGTCGCATGGAATGCCCATGGCCAGTTCCAGAGCACCGTCGCGGCAGCCGCGGCCAGACCCATGATCGCCAGCGCGCCGGCAACCGCAGCCCGCCATGGCCTTCGCCGCATCCTCTTCGGCGCCGCGCGTCCCTGAGGGCACGCCGCGCTGACCGCCTCGCTCATGGCGACCACTCCCGCGCACGCACGAGTGCGCTCTCGATCGCATCCGGAGTCATGCCGATGCCCTGAGCAAGCGCCTCAGTGAAGCGCGCAGGGATCGGCGCCTCGGCGTGCGCCACTCCGCCCGCCGACGCAAGCGCGCAGGAGATCCTCCACGCATGCAGCAGAAGCGTCGGCGGCTCGCCGCGACGCGGCTTGCTTGTGTTGGGCGGCAGCAGCGGCCTGTACACGCGGTCGCCCTCGATCGGCGCCCCAAGCCACGCCATATGCGCACGGATCTGGTGCAGCCTGCCGGTCTCGATGGCCACCGCGACCAGCGACTTCCCGCCCCGTGAGGCGAGCGTCATCCAGTGGGTGATCGCCGGCTCGCCGCGCCTCACGACCGCGCTGACCTTCATGTCGCCGCGCCGGACCTCCTCGAGCGGCTGATCCGTGCGGCCCGAGGGCGAGGGGAGCCTTCCTGACACCACGGCGAGGTACATCTTCCGCACGGCGCGGGCGGCGAACTGCGCACGCACCGAGTCGTATGCGTCAGGCTCGAGCGCACACAGCACGCATCCGCTGGTCTCGCGGTCAAGCCGGTGGAGCAATCCCCAGTCGCGCGCGGCGCCGAGCCGCTCCATGCGGGCCCGGTAGCGGCACATCAGGCCGTTCAGCAGCGCATCGTCCTTGTGTCCAGCGCCTGGCTGCGTCACCACGCCAGCGGGCTTCATCGCGCACACGAGGTCAGGCCACTCGCGCACGAGCTCCCACGGCACGTTGGGATTGGCGGCAGGGGGCGCAGGCACGTCGTGAGGGTAGGGAATGGGCGTAGCATCCGCTCCGCGCACGCCGCATCGCCGGCACGCACCGAACGACACCATGTCCACGACCAGAGTGACGAGCAGGCTCAGGCCATTCGGCGAGAGCATCTTCACGACGATGAGCCGTCTCGCCGTGCAGCACAAGGCCGTCAACCTCGGACAGGGATTCCCTGACTTCGATGGGCCGGCGTTCGCGAAGGACGCCGCCAAGGCCGCGATCGATGCGGGATTTGGCCAGTACGCGCGCGCGTTTGGCCTGCCGGACACCAACGCCGCGATCGCCCGATTCGCGGCGCGATCCCTCGGATACTCGCCGGATCCTGACACGGAAGTGACCGTGACCGCCGGCTGCACGGAGGCGATCGCCGCGGTGCTGCTTGGGCTGATTGAGCCTGGTGACGAGGTCATCCTCCTCGATCCCTGCTACGACTCGTATCCGGCATGCGTCGCCATGGCCGGTGGCGTGGCCGTCCGCATCCGTCTCGAGGCACCGCACTTCAGGATCGAGGCGGACACGCTGCGGCGCGCCTGCTCGGCGCGCACGCGCGCGATCCTGGTGAACTCGCCCCACAATCCCACCGGACGGATGCTCGATGCGGCCGAGATGCGCGCGGTTGCGGATGTGGCCGCCGAGCGCAACCTGGTCGTGCTCTCCGACGAGGTGTACGAGATGATCACGTATGCGGGACCGCACCGCTCGATCTCGTCCCTGCCCGGCATGCGCGAGCGCACCATCGTGATGTCGAGCCTCGGCAAGACCTTCTCGCTCACGGGATGGAAGATCGGCTGGACCATCGCGCCGGTCGACCTGACGGCCGCCGTGCGCGCATCGCACCAGTTCCTCACCTTCTGCGCCGCGACGCCCCTCCAGAAGGCGGCCGCCATCGCCCTCGACGCCATGCGCACCGACGACTCCTACCTCCGGCAGCTCGCGAGCGAGTACTCCGCTCGCCGCAGCCTGCTGCTCGAGGAGCTGTCCAAGGCTGGTTTCCGGTGCATCGCCCCAGAGGGGTCGTACTTCATCCTCGCGGACGTCACCGAAAGGGGATTCGCCGACGATGTGGACGCCTGCCGTGCCATGGTGGCCGAGGCGGGGGTCGCCGCAATCCCGGCGTCCGCGTTCTACGACCCTGCCCACGCGGACCGGCGGTACGCGAGATTCGCCTTCTGCAAGCGGGACGAGACCATCCGGGCGGCTGGACAGCGGCTTGCAGCCTGGCGCCGGCCGTGCTAGCCTGTGTGGCTCGATTTTCGAGGAGGAAACCCCGTGTACGCAATCATCGAAGACAGTGGCACTCAGATCATGGTCCGTGAAGGCGATGTCATCGACATCGACCTGCGCGATCTCAAGGGCGCCAGCACGGTCACCTTCTCGAAGGTCATTGCCAAGGGCGCGGGCGACGGCACGCCGGCAGCCATCGGCGCTCCGTACCTCAAGGGCGCATCGGTGACCGCTGCGGTCGTGGATCCCGCCAAGAAGGGTCCGAAGCTCCGCCTCAGCAAGTACAGCCGCCGCAAGGGCTATCGCCGCACGAAGGGCTCCCGCCAGGAGTACATCAGCGTGCGCGTGAGCGCGATCGCCTGATCGCGCGCCGCGAGTTCGCGGCACCTAGTCATCGGCAAACCGGCTGCTGCGCGAGAGGATGTCCTCGATGCGCGCCGGCTCCTCCCACTCGCCGGTGATCCCGGAGAGGCAGATGGCCTCAAGCAGCGCCGCTGTCCGTGTCGCCAGCGATTCGGGCTGCGTGCGCTCGAGCTCGGCGTCGCTCGCGATGCACTCCGCCGCCACATCGACCGGCGTGGCCGCCGGGCGCCCGGGCGCATCGGCACGCTCGACGGTGGCTCCGCTCGCGTCCAGGCGCACCATGCGCGCGTCATCCGCCACGATCATGCCGCTGCCAAGCTGGAGCTGCGCGCGCCGCGCCCACTGCGGGGCTGACGCGCTCGCGACCAGTGCGGCGCCGCGCGCATCGGCGTATCTCATGAGGCACGAGATGGTCCCGCCGAACCCAGCCATGGCGCGGCTTGCCGCGTCCGGGACGTCTTCGCGGACTCTCGTGGGGCGCGCCCCCGAAAGGGCGCACGTCACACCATCCGGCATCCCCATCCACATGATGATCGCCCGCGCCGCGTCCGCCACACGCGCCAGCGCAGAGCCGTAGGCGGGCGGCGCACTGGCTTCCACCAGCGCATGGCGGCACGGACCCGACTCGGCCGCCGCGGATCCTGCAAGCGCCAGCGTCGAATTGTGCGCGAGCCCAGGCAGAAGGCACACCCGGGCCGGCCGCGGTCCTGCGCACGCAGCGGCCGGCAGCGGCTCCACGCTGAAGATGAGCGACCGGCCCTCCGCCAGCAGCGATGCGTCGTTCGCGGCGAGCAGATCGGTGCAGAGCAGGGTCATGCCAGCGGTGCGCGCGCTGAACGTGCGGATGTCATCGTGCCGCTTCGCGCTCGGGAAGCCGCGTGTCGCGGAATCGCCGCCCCCGACGTCGGACACGGGCCTTCCCGATGCCGACAGTGCCTGCACCACCCATTCAGGAACGGCGCGACCCCACAGGGCGATGTCACTTGTGACAGGCATTTCCCGCGCTCGCGCGGACGGAAGTCTAGGGCTAACCTAGAGGTGTGGTCAGGCGATCGCGCTCGGCATCCGCCGAGCGAGGAAAGTCCGGACACGACAGGACACGGTGATGGCGAATCGCCACCAGCCCCGGCGCGGGGCTCGGGAAAGTGCCACAGAAACGACACCGCCGGGCAACCGGTAAGGGTGAAAAGGTGCGGTAAGAGCGCACCGCTCCTCCGGCGACGGGGGAGGCAGGGCAAACCCCGCCGCGTGCAAGCGCAAGCAGCTCCCTGGCAGACTTGTCTGCCGCCTGCGGTCCGCAGGGTGGGAGCGGGTCGCGTGCTTGAGGGCGTCGGCAACGGCGCTCCCAGAGAAATGATCGCCGCCCGCAAGGGAACAGAATCCGGCTTACGACCACACAGCGCCCGGCGGGCCCGAAAGGGCCCGCCGCTGTGCTTCCGGCATCGGCGGAACCGAACGAACGGCCCCCGTCGGCTTCAGAGCCGACCCAACCATTCGTGGCTCCATGCCCTGCACGCACAACATATGGGATTTTGGGAAACCTCTTGAGTGAGTCGCGACGCTCCCTCATACTATGGCTCCTATGTCCACACCCGCGAGGACGAACAGTCTCCAGTCGTACGCGATGCTGCTCTACCGAAGGGCGGTTCACCCTGAGTTCTTCGGCATCGAGGGCCGAAAGCGCCTTGAGCACGGACCTCTCGAGGCGGAGGCGTGGATCTTCAAGGGCGGGCACTCCGTTCGCTTCCAGACGGGTTCGCTGACGATGTGCGAGGTCGTGGTGGACCAGCCATCCAACCTTCCTGACAGGGGACTTGCGGCCAACCTCCCGTGCGCGGGCGAGCGTGACCATGAGGAGAAGCTCACTGAGGAGATCTCCTTCATGACCACCATCCAGACGGAGACCATGCCAGAGCACCTGTACTTGAGCACCTACAAGGAGATGCTCGTGCACGGTCGCAGCCACGAGTCGCTGATGAGCGTGTGGACCGACGAGCAGGGCAAGCCCAACCTGTCCGTGCTCGACATGCAGCGCTACCGCTCCGAGATCCACGTGCAGGGATACCACCTGCGCAGCGACTGCGCGCTTGTCCTGCGCACTCAGTCCATGCTGAGGCTGCCTCGGTCCGCGATGGCCCGCACGGCCCCGCGATCCTGACCGTGCGGGATCACCCGGTTGCTGCCATCTCGCCGCGCGGCGACCCGCCGTCGCGAGTGCCCAGATCAGCCCGTCAGGCGGTGGAGACAGATCGGCTGCTGGGTGTGACTGACGTCTGGGTCCGAGCCTGCGTCACCGCAGAGCCCTCCATCACCGGAGCCGCTGCGTCCGGGTCCTCGGTGGGGACGCCCCGCGATGCGGGCACTGCGCATGCGACACCCGGACCCGCACCTGTTGTCGCGATCCAGATTCCAGCGGGGGATTCTGCGAGCGAGCGGCTCGCGTCGCTGCGGAGCATCCATGATGCCCAGTGCCCTCACTGCACCACCGCAACTGGCCACACGCAGACTGTGTTCGGGGAGGGCAATCCCGCGGCAAGGCTGGTGTTTGTCGGCGAAGCGCCGGGCGAGACGGAGGACCAGCTCGGTCGACCGTTCGTGGGCCGAGCTGGCCAGAAGCTCGACGAGATGATCAAGGCGATGGGCATGTCGCGGGACGACGTCTACATCGCCAACGTCCTCAAGTCGCGCCCGCCGGACAATCGGACGCCCTTGCCGACGGAGGTCGAGCGCTGCGCCCCGTACCTCGCCGCCCAATTGCGGATCATTCGTCCGGAGGTGATCGTGTCGCTTGGCGGTCCCGCGACGAAGTTCCTGCTCGGGGTCGACACAGGCATCACCAAGTTGAGGGGCCAGTGGGCTTCCTGGACACCCCCGAATGGGTGGGACGGCGTGCCGATTCCCGTAATGCCCACCTACCACCCTGCCTACCTGCTCCGCAACTACACGCCGAAGACCAGGGGAGAGGTGTGGTCGGATCTCAAGCAGGTCATCGAGCGCCTGCGGGGGCGGTAGGGGGCGCAAAAAAACTTTGGGAACCCCGAACCCAGAGCCTGCGTAGAACGAAGAGAAGGATGTGAGACGGGCGGTTGCATCGCCCGGCGTGACGCAGGAACGGCTGCGCGCGCATCAACGAGCCCCCCACGAGGAGCCTGTCGCGGCGTAGGCCTGCGGCGGGCTCTTTTTTCGTGATGCGCGTGCCTGGCTGCGCGTGACGCCGAAGCTGCCACCATGCTGGGGCCGCTTGGTCTGGCGGCTCAGTCCGCCATGAGCGCGATCGCGGCGCTGGTGATCAGCGCAGTGCCCTGCGGGTCGAGGGATTCCGGAGACTGGCCGTACTGGATCAGCTCGGGCGTGCCACCGGTTGCGAACATCGCCGCTGCCATGTTGCCGACGCTGCACCAGCGCGTGGAGTTCCCGGCGCCGCGCACGGACTGGATGAAGGCTTCCACATCACCCGATGCGTACTCGGCGAGCAGTCCGCGGTCGATCTCCTCGACCTGCTTGCGAACCTGCGCGCCCACCGGACCGGGATCGCCGAAGGCCGGACCAACGTGGCTCAGGTCCGCCGATGCCACCACGATCGTCTTTCCGGGCAACGCGCCGATCGCGTCCCGCAATGCGCCGCGGAACTCGCCGAACGAGGCGCGCGCCCCATCGTCGGCGATCATCGCGCGCATCGGATCGGGCACAAGCGCAGCAAACACCGGGACCCCGGGCATCATGTGCGCGATCCAGGAAATGTGGAACTGCACCGAGTGCTCGCCGAGGAAGTCGGCCTCGTCCCTGAACAGCCGGTCACCAAGCGCCCGCTCAAGCAGGTCGGCCAGTGCGTCATCGGACCGGACGATGCCGAAGGGACTGTCCTGCCCAAGCCGGGTGGCGACAACGCCATCACCGAGTCCGAAGTGGTTCGTGCCGAGCACAACGACCCTGTCGGGGCGCTTCAGGTCGGCGAGGGCCTTGTACGACGCGGCGTAGTTGGCGCCGCCACGCTCAAGATCAAGGTGAGGCGCCACGATGCCAACCACACCCGCGCCGAGCTCTGCATCCTCGGCCTGCGCCAGCAGGGAACTGAGCTTGGCCGAGGCGGCATCCTTCGTCTCGCCCGCGAACTTGGACCCTGAGGCGGGGAACGCGCCCGCCGCGCGCGTCCGCTCCATGGCCTCCCGCTCGAGGCGATCGAATGTCGGACCCCAGAGAAGCCCGGACTCATCGAGGTTTGTCACCAGCTGGGTCAGCTGATCAAGCGGCACCTTTGTGACATCCGCGATCTGCTCGAGAGTCTGCTCGCCCTGCAGGCCATGGATCAGCCCAAGGGCCTGCGGCGGGACCACCATCATCCGCCCCGTCAGGTTCATGGGGTCCCTGAGGCCAACCCCAACCTGCTTGTCCTTCTCGATCCCCACCGGCTGGAACGGACGGACGTGGGGGCGGTTGAGGTGGTCCTGAGTCTCGGGCATGGGGGGCAAGTGTAATGGCGTTATCTGCCCGGATCCTGCGTTCCGGACTGAACTTGGAACTCACATTGCCGATACACCATGGCGAGCTTCATGGTTCACAGGTGCGCTATCATTTCAAGTTCCACTGCAGCGGCGCTGGACCTGTGGACCTTAGCGACACAGTGACCCCGCGACCGTCAGGAGATGACATCCATGCCCAACGTTCTCAATCACCGTCGGCTTTCGCCCTCGCTCTCGCGCGCGATCAGCGGGATGGTTGCGCTGTCGCTCTGCAGCGCGGCGTCCGCCCAGCAGCAGCCCCCGCAGGCGGCGCCTGAGGCGCTCAAGGCCACCGCAGCCGCCCAGACCGCAGCCCGCGCGCAGGACGTCCCCGCGGAGCGCAAGGGCGCCGAGACGCCGAATCTATCGCCGAGTCCGGCCATGGCGCCGACGGGTGTGGACGTGAAGCAGGCCATCGCGGCGCAGGGCCCGGTGGCGCCCCCCGTCTCGAACGAGGTGCCCATCATCTTCGAGCCAGCCGTCCTCGATCTGGGCGAGATGCAGGCCGACATCCCCAAGGCGGGTGTCGTCAAGCTGCGCAACATCAGCAGCAAGCCCGTCAAGGTCCTGAAGGCGATCCCGGGTTGCGGGTGCACGACTGTCGGCGCACCCGAACAGCCGATCCAGCCGGGCGAGGCGGCCCCGATCGAGATCACCCTGAAGCCTGGCCCGAAGCCCGGCGTGAACATGCGCAAGAGCGTCACCTTCCAGCTCGAGGGCTACTCTCCGGTCGTGCTGACGGTGCAGGGCGATGTGGCCGCGTATGTCACCATCGAGCCGGACATCATCTCCGCGCCGAAGGCCGGCGAGACCACTGAGCAGAAGATCGTCCTGCGCTCGGTCGACGGACAGGCCTTTTCCGTGAAGGGCGCAAACCCGCCGATCGTGGCCTCAATCCCGGCCGAGGCCGCGCTCGAGCATTCGCTCGAGATCGACTGGGGCAAGTGGGACGCCCAGGGAAGGGCCATGAAGATGTCCGTGGACACCACGCATCCCAAGGCGCCAACGCTCTCGCTGATGATCAAGCGTCCGCTCGTGCTTGAGCCCAGCACCAGCGGACCTCAGCTGCAGAGCGTGACGGCCGCGAAGCCCGCGAGCGAGATCGTGACGGCGTCGCAGCGTGGCGACGCCGCTCGCGTGCGCGAGCTGCTCGCGGGAGGCGCCAGCGCCAACGAGGTGGATCCCGACACGGGGCGCAGCGCCATGCACTTCGCTGCGCGCGAGAACCGCGTGGAGGTGCTGACCGTCCTTCTGGACGGCAAGGCGGACATCAACGCCACGGACCGCACGGGCAAGACGCCGCTGACGATGGCCGCCGAGAACTCGGCTGTGGATGCCACCAAGCTGCTGATCGCCCGTGGCGCAGACCTCAACAAGCGTGACCAGATCGGCGGCACGCCGATCACGTGGGCGTGCGGTCTCGGCACCGCGCCGACGGTCAAGCTCCTCATCGATGCGGGTGCTGACCTGACCGTGGTCGACGTCAATGGCCTGACGCCCCTCATCTGGGCGGCCGGCATCGGCAAGCCCGAGAGCGTCAAGCTCCTTCTTGAGCGCAAGCCAGACCTCAACGTCAAGGACGGGGTCACTGGAGACACCGCACTGATGCGCGCCGTGCGCAGCGGCAAGACCGAGAGCGTCAAGCTGCTGATCGAGGCCGGCGCCGAGGTCGGAGGAAAGAACAAGCAGGGATTCAGCCCGGTGCAGATGGCCGCGATGAACGGAAACCTCGAGAAGGTCAAGCTTCTTGTCGAGGCGAAGGCCGATCTTGCGGGGACCGATGCCAACGGTCGCACCGCCCTTGACCTGGCCACCCGACGCTCGGACAACAGCGGCAAGGAGATTGCGGCGTACCTGCAGTCGCTCGGTGCGCCGAGCGCCGCACCGCCTCCGGGAGCCGCATCGGCCTCCGTGGCACCGGCAGCTCCGGCATCCAAGCCCTCCTGAACCGACCGAGCGCGCTTTCGTGGCAATCGGCCGTGCGGGCACGGCACGGAGGCGCGTTGCCTGCCTGAACACTGGAGCTTCGCCTTGACCGCGTACGCAACGCTTGTGGATCACGTTCGTGAAGCGAGCCTCGTCGGAAGCGTGGCTTCAGTGCTGGGCTGGGATCAGGAGACGATGATGCCGCAGGGCGGCGTCGAGTTCCGGAGCCGCCAGCTGGCGCTCCTGGCGAGGCTGCATCATGAGCGGTCGACGGATCCGAGGATCGGCGAGCTGATCGAGCGAAGCGCATCAGACGCGTCTGTGGACCCGGCCAGCGCCGAGGCCGCGAACATCCGCGAGATGCGGCGCGACTTTGAGCGTGCGCGCAAGCTTCCTGCAGCGCTCGTGGAGGAGCTCGCGAAGGTCTCGAGCGTGGCGCAGCACGAGTGGGCTGCAGCGCGCGCCGCGAGCGACTTCGCCAAGTTCAGGCCATGGCTCGAGAAGCTGGTCGCGCTGAACCGCCAGAAGGCGCAGTGCCTCGGCATCCCCGCAGGCGGCGAGCCTTGGGATGCGCTCGCCGACACCTACGAGCCCGGCTGCCGCGCCAAGGATGTGGCGGCGCTCTTCGGACCGCTGCGCCAGCGGCTCAAGGCCCTGCTCGATCGTGTCATGGGATCGACGCGCGGGCCCTCCAACCGATTCAACGAGCTTGAGCTCGACATCGACTCGCAGGAGCGCTTCGTGAGGTTCGTGGCTGAGCGGCTTGGTTTCGACTTCACCCGCGGACGGCTCGACCGCAGCACCCATCCGTTCTGCGGCGGCTCGCACTGCAACGACGTCCGGCTGACCACCCGATACCGCGGCGACTGCGTCAACGACGCGCTCGGCTCGACGATCCATGAGGCCGGACACGGCATGTACGAGCAGGGGCTTCCCTTCGCGCATGTCGGCACTCCACTGGGCGAGGCGGTGTCGCTGGGCATCCATGAGAGCCAGAGCCGCCTGTGGGAGAACCAGGTCGGGCGTTCGCGCGCATTCTGGACCTGGTGCACGCCGCACCTGGCGCGCCATTTCGGCGACCGCGTGAGGGCGTTTGGGGCCGATGAGCTCTACGGCGCGGCCAACATCGTCGAGCCGGGCTTCATCCGCGTCGATGCCGACGAGGCCACCTACAACCAGCATGTGATGGTGCGGTTTGCGCTCGAGCGCGCGCTCATCGCCGGCGACCTCGATGTGGCCGGACTGCCGTCGGAGTGGAATCGCCTCTACAGGGATCACCTCGGGCTCGACGTGCCGGACGACCGGCGCGGCTGCCTGCAGGACGTGCACTGGTCGATGGGCGCCTTCGGCTACTTCCCGACCTACACGCTCGGGACCCTCTACGCCGCGCAGCTCTTCGATGCCGCTCGCGCCGCGATGCCGGGGCTCGAGGAGGGTCTGGCGCGCGGCGAGTTCGCCCCGCTCCTGGCATGGCTCAACCGCGAGGTGCATGCCCATGGGCGCCGCTACCTGCCGGGCGACCTGTGCATGCGCGTGACGGGAAAGGCCCTGAGCGCAGAGCCGTTCCTGGCGCATCTTGAGGCAAAGCTCGTTCCCCTCTACGGTCTCTGAACGGGTTTCGGCTACAGTGGCGGTTTCGCCCCCGCCATGCCATACGACCGCAGTGCCATCCGTAACGTGGCGATCATCGCCCACGTCGATCACGGCAAGACCACACTTGTCGACGCCATGCTCCGCGCCTCCAGCGCGGCTCGAGAGGTCGAGCAGGACGCCGAGTGCGTCATGGACTCGAATCCGCTCGAGCGGGAGCGCGGCATCACCATCCTCGCGAAGAACTGCGCGGTCGACTATGTGGTGCGCCACGGCCCGCGTGCGGGCACGCCGCTGCGCGTGAACATCCTGGACACGCCGGGCCACGCGGACTTCGGCGGCGAGGTGGAGCGCGTGCTGCGCATGGCCGATGGCTGCCTGCTCCTCGTGGATGCGCTCGACGGGCCGATGCCCCAGACCCGATTCGTGCTCTCCAAGGCGCTTGAGCTTGGCCTCAAGCCGATCGTCGTGGTCAACAAGTGCGACCGGCCCGAGGCCCGGCCTGACGGCGTCGTGAACGAGGTCTTCGACCTGCTCGTGGAGCTCGGCGCGGATGAGCTTGCGCTTGACTTCCCCGTGCTCTACGCGTCGGGCCGCGAGGGATGGGCCTCGCGGGAGCTTGGCAACAAGTCCCGCGGCGTCGACGATCTCTTCGACGCGATCGCCGAGCGCGTGCCGGCGCCGCAGGGTGATCCCTCTGCACCGCTGCAGTTCCTCGTCGTGAACCTCGACTCGAACGACTTCGTGGGCCGCATCGGGATCGGGCGCGTCTACCAGGGCACGCTGCGCTCGGGCTCCTCCGTCGCGGTGTGCACGGCCAATGGCGGCACTGTGCGGGCGAGGGTGCAGGGGATCAAGGCATTCGAGGGACTCGGCAGGCGGCCGACCGACGAGGTGATGGCAGGGGACCTCTGCGCCATCGAGGGGATCCCGACCATCGAGATTGGCGACACGCTGTGCGAGCCGGACAAGCCGCTCCCCATGGCACGCGTGAAGGTGGACGAGCCGACGCTCCACATGGTGTTCCGGATCAATGACGGTCCGCTCGGAGGACGCGAGGGCAAGTTCGTCACGAGCCGCCAGATCTCGGAGCGCCTTGACCGCGAGCTGCGGTCGAATGTGGCGCTGCGGGTGGCCCCGGGCGACACGTCCGAGGAGTTCCATGTCTCCGGCCGCGGCCTGCTGCACCTCGGCGTCCTTCTCGAGAACATGAGGCGCGAGGGCTACGAGCTCACGGTCGGCAAGCCCGAGGTCATCGAGCGCGAGACCGATGGCGTGCGCCAGGAGCCGTGGGAACGTGTGGTGCTTGACCTGCCGCAGGACGGCATGGGTCCCGGTCTCGAGCTGCTCGGGCAGCGCGGCGCGGAGGTCAGGAACGTCGACATGCGTGGCGTGCGCGTGCGCGTCGAGGGCGACATTCCTGCGCGAGGCCTCATCGGGCTGCGCACGCGCCTTCTCAACGCGACAGGCGGCGAGGCAGTCATGGAGCACTCGTTCCTCGACTGGCGCCCGCTCGGCACGGTCGTGCGCAAGCGCCTCGCTGGGGTGCTGATCGCGACCGAGGCCGGACCGGTCACCACCTTTGCGCTGCAGAACCTCGCCGACCGGGGCGTGATGTTCGTCAAGCCCGGCGATGCCGTCTACGAGGGCATGGTGGTGGGCGAGCACACGCGCGACAACGACCTCAACGTCAACGTCGTCAAGCTCAAGCCCCTGTCGAACGTGCGCGAGTCGAGCAAGGAGGCGACGGTGGTGCTCAAGTCGCCGCGGCCGCTGACC